>JBASOB010000125.1:0-1705 GCA_049657865.1 Mobilitalea sp. | reverse complement strand
ACTTTAAGCTGTCAAGATGAATTTCCTTGGACATTCGTTTGGTGATTTCGGTCAGACAAAGTAGTTCAATTGCCTTCACTCTGCCGATACCCTTGATTTTCATTAGATCCTTTAAGGATAAATAATTGAGTCCCTTTAAACCGGGATAGGCAGTTGAATAATTAAGAATATTCACTGCCAAATCAATAGCCCTTTGCTGTTTGGTACCCGTTCGGATGATGACTGCTAAAAGTTCGGCATCGGACAAAGCACCGGTACCGTATCTTTCACATTTTTCGTAGGGACGTTCGGACGTGGGTAGTTCTTTCACTGTCAAATAACTTGCACTCATGAGTTCCTCCTATTAGCTCTCTCTCCAAGAAATCAGATAGGTCATGAGAATAATCAGTCAATAAATTATTCTAAAAATAAATTAGTCATATATCAATTCATTGATAAGTCAAACTGAAATAAATTAATTGTATTTCAGTTTATTGATAAGTCAATTTAAAGATATATTGATTATTATGAAAGCCAAATTGATTGATCTTATAAAAACTTCTTATAAATGAAAATCGCCGCAATTGCACCGATTACACTACCAATGGTGATTTTAATACGAAGTCCGAATTGAACAACAAGAACTCCTAAATTAAGGGACAGGATATCACCCGTGTCAGTATCTCCTATTGCAAAATTAATTCCATAATTTAACCAGGATAAGAATTCAACATCCCTTGCTAGATGTCCGAGAAAACTTCCGACCACGATACCTAGAAGGATCAGCAGAAATAATACCCAATTGTTTTTACCATATGATTTTGATGTTCTAGCCATATCAGACTGCCTCCTTCCGGAAAAATCCGGTAATTGCATAGTTTCATAATCAAATTACATTTTATCACAAGAACGTTAATTTGTATACTTTAAATACACTTTACTTCTATACTAGGACTTCCTGCCTATTACAAAACGTGAGATGATTTTCAAAAAAATGATTAGGCCGTTTCGGTTATAATTTCACGATATTCTGTTCAAATAATTTCTGGACAGACATCAGAATTCCATATTTTGCGTGATACCAGGTCAGTCCGCCTTGAAAGAATACAATATAGGGAGGCTTGATCGGTGCATCCGCCGATAGTTCAATGGAGGAGCCCTGAATAAAGGATCCGGCAGCCATAATGACATCACAGGTATAACCTGGCATAGCCCAAGGCTCGGGAGATACATAGCTATCCACTGGTGCGGCTGCTTGAATTCCTTTACAGAAAGCAATTACGGCATCTGCTGAATTCAAAGTAATCGCCTGAATAATATCATAACGGTCTTCTATCCCGTTAGGTAATACCTGATATCCTAATTTTTCATAGATATTAGCTGCAAAGATAGCTCCCTTTATAGCGCCTGATACAACTTGAGGTGCTAAGAAAAACCCTTGGAATAAAGCAGCATTAATCCCTAAGGTTGCACCAACTTCTTTCCCTAACCCCGGTGCAGTTAAACGGTATGCAGCATTTTCAATATATTCTTTCTTTCCAACAATATAACCGCCGATCGGTGCTAAACCGCCCCCCGGATTCTTGATTAAGGAACCAACACACATATCTGCTCCTACTTCCGTAGGTTCTATTATTTCAACAAATTCACCATAACAGTTATCTACCATACAGATAATATCCGGTTTGATTTCTTTTAAGAACTTGATTAATTCACCGATCCGCTT
>JBASOB010000124.1:0-25201 GCA_049657865.1 Mobilitalea sp. | reverse complement strand
ATTATATCTATGTTCAGGAAAAAGAGTGGCTGAACTCCGATCCGCCGGAAAGACAATAATCAAAGAAATAAGCGTAAAGCAGCATTGTATTAGCGAAGTAAATAGTCTCATAAAATAATCATTCAAGAATTTTATTCTAGGAACAAAGAGACAAATCAGGAGGACACGAAGGCATGGAAGCAGAAGATACTAGGGTGAAAGAAAATTCAATTACAGATAACCGAATATCGGAAAATAGAGAAGGTCAAGCACTCGAAGATTCTTCTCTTGAGAAGAAAGACAGCACAGAGAAGATAGCTCCCAAATATCAGGTGGGTTATGTGCCCGGTGTTTTTGATCTGTTTCACGTGGGACATTTAAATCTCCTGCGTAATTCAAAAGAACGCTGCAATCATTTGATCGTAGGGGTTCTGACCGATGAACTTGTGATGCATTTTAAAGGAAAGGTACCTTTCATTCCCTTTGACGAGAGAATTGCAATCGTGAAAGCAATCAAATATGTGGATGAAGTGGTTCCGGTTGACTTTAAGAACACCGTTAAACTGGAGGCCTGGAAACTTTATCACTATGACTGCCACTTTTCTGGAAATGATCACGGGGCCGATTGGAATGAAGACCTCAGGCAGCTCAGGGAAGTTGGATCTAATATGGAGTTTTTCCAGTATACGCAGAGTACGAGTTCTACTCAGATTAAAAAATTAATTGAGAAGGCAATATTATAGAAAGAACAAAACAGGAATCATTAAGGGCTTAAGCGATATTATTTTCCTGAAAGTGTTATGAAAATGCTGTAAAAAGCCGATATTAACTTTAGTACTGTTATAATATGTTTCATACTGTTATAACTAACAGCAGTAAAAGACAGAATGATATAAAAAGAGCATGGTATTTATATCAGAAAATGGAGGAAAGTTAGATGAAAATAGGGAAAGAGTTAATGTCAAAAGGAATTGTATTACTTGGAATGCTGATGCTTGGATTATTTGTCCTGCCAACCCATTCGGCTTATGCATCAGGACCGGTATCCATATCCAAGATTGATTATGCAAATGAAAATATGTATGTCACCAATAATGGTAACGCAAAAATATATTTTGCAACAGAAATTGATGCATCCAAAGGCAGATGGGATGTCCTGCTAGCAGATACCGGAACTACTACGGAAATAGATTTTTCTTGGCTGACGGATACTGCAGATAACATCTTAAAGATAAAAGGTGATGTTGATTCGACTCAGGTAACGGTGTCTATTCCACAAAAGATAAGAAAACTTGATATTTCCATCAGCTATTCCAATTTAAATATGCTTGCACCTACCGATACCATTGCTTCTCTTCTTAATGTTATGACCACAGAAGGGACTGCGTCCTCTCCGGTTGGTTATAGTGATTTAGAATGGAAAAAAGGGGAAGATGGTAATTGGAGGGACTCTTCTTTCTTAACCATTCATCAATTAGAAAAATATCTGATAAAAGGAACTAACCTATATTTTCGCATTAAGGCAATCGATAATGTAAGACGTGCCAGCAGCGAAACAAAACTTAAAATTGCAAAGACCACAGCTCCTGTAGTTGTTGGAATTGATGGCACGAAATTTACGGCAGCGATAAAATATGGCAAAGAATATCGTATAAAAACAATGGTTGGTACAGTTGAATCTACTTCAGCTTGGATTCAAGTGACGGATCGCTCTATAACGAGTATTCCATTAGCAACTATACTAGATGCGGCAGCAGCGTATACAACGAAAGATGGAACCATTGCATCCTTAAGCTTCCCTGCAATGACGCTTCAAATTAGAGAATATGCTACTTCAAAAAAAGCAGCATCTAAGATAACAGAGCAAAAATTAAATGCACAAAGAACTCTTCAGGGCAAAATTAAAGAAGAAAAGGTTCCGGTATCTACCATACCTGATTATAATATTTATGTTGGATACAATGGGATTAAGAATATAACAGTAACGATCCCTTCTGCTTCCACAGAGGTACCATATGAATATGCGGTTGTAAAGACCGGTACGCTTAATATGGCAACGACAGTATGGACTTCTATCACTAAGAATACTGTAACGAAAATTCTTGCCGCGAAAGCAGTGCAGGATGGAACATTATATGTTAGAATGAAAGAAATTAAATCGAAGGAAGCAACAAGTAGCACGCTTGCAACTGCATATGCATTGGCATCAACTTATGATAGCTTTAAGATTAATTATCCTTCCATTCCGGTCATGCCAAAGAGTACATTTACCTATACGAAAGGCTATTCCACCAGTATTGTATTTGATGTACAATTGAATACAGTCGGTAAGAATCCTTTTGAAAATAGTATAAAGAATATTAAACTAGGAACCAAGGCACTTGATTATACTTTTGTAATTGCACCTGTTATGGCTACTCCGCTTGACATTAATAAGGTATATACCATGACGATTACCTTAAATAATATTAGAACAGGAACCTCAGTCGGAACTCCGCTCGAAGAACTTGCTAACTGTTTCGGCAAGGCAGTTACCATCAATTACGCAAATGGTACCGTTGATAAAACCTCCCTTAAGCTTACGGTTCAGAAACCGACCGAAGCTGCTAGTTTAACAGCATCAATAGCAAAAGACGCAACAACATCAGTAATTACGGTTACAACAGCTACCGCAGCAGCTACTGGAAATAAGATGATCTATGTTTACTCACCAGCAGCTGTAACAGGTAAATACATCCAAGATACCATGACAGCAGGAACCGCTTTTGTTTCCGGGGATGCACTTGTCTCTCCTGTAGCAGGACAATATGTTACTATTTATGAAGTGACTAATGACGCGAAGAATAATATTGTGAAGTACAAGAGCATTTTAATACCTTAAGGATAAAAAGTCTTGAAAACAGCAAGCTAAAGTATTACAGAAGCAAGCAAGTTAATTCCTGCAATATTAAGCAAGCTAAAGTCTTACAAAAGCAGCAAGTCAAAATCCTGTAATAGCAAGCAAACCAAAGTTTTGTAAACAAAGTAAGATCCATCAGAATTTCAACATGAATTTAATTAAAATTCATGTTGAAATTCTGTCTGATATTGGTTAAGATTCTATAAGAAAGTATCTGATTTTATGATGGTGCAGGCACCATAATGGGAGAAAATATGATATCGGTTAGTGTTTGTATGATCGTAAAAAATGAAGAAAAAGTACTTGCAAGATGCCTGAATTCTCTCAGTGGTTTGGCAGACGAAATCATTATAGTAGATACCGGATCTAGTGATCGGACAAAAGAGATTGCGGCCGGTTATACCGATAAGATTTATGATTTTACATGGATCCAGGACTTCTCAGCAGCAAGAAATTTCTCTTTTTCGAAAGCCTCCATGGATTATATCTACGTAGCAGATGCAGATGAGGTCATTGATGAGGAGAACAGGCAGAGGTTTCTATTGTTAAAGCAGAACCTGATGCCGGAAATTGAAATTGTCCAGATGAAATATGCTAATCAACTATCTTTTAATACAACCTATAATTTTGATATGGAATATCGGCCTAAATTGTATAAACGCCTGCGAAACTTTCTGTGGGTGGAACCGGTTCATGAAAATGTATTATTATCACCGGTTATCTATGACAGCGAAATCATTATTTTGCATATGCCGATTTCTAATCATGCAGGCAGGGATTTTCAGACATTTCAAAAAGTCATAAAAAACGAAGGCAAGTTATCCCCGAAGC
Organism: Mobilitalea sp.; assembly: GCA_049657865.1. Lineage (GTDB taxonomy): Bacteria > Bacillota > Clostridia > Lachnospirales > Lachnospiraceae > Mobilitalea. The sequence goes on along the minus strand of JBASOB010000124.1, from coordinate 21,492 downwards.
TTTATAAAATGTATGCAAAAGAATTGTACATTGCAGGTGAAGACGAAGACTTTCTAGAAGCATTTCCTTATTTTATGGAGTTCGCAAAGCAAGAAGACTGCAGTGAACAGGAATGTAAAATATATGAATGTATTCTGGTGAAATGCAGTAGAATAAATAAAGACCTGACAGGCCTGATGAAATACAGTTTACGGAACATAGCAGACGGCAAAGGTTCCGCAGAGGTTTGCTATGAACTTGGTGAATACTTCAGGGAAATGAAAGATGATAGAGAAGCAACGATATGGTATTACAATGCAGCATACGAAACAGAATGTGAATTGAATCTCCATTATGCCGGTGACCTTCCGCTGAAACGATTGGCAGAATGTTACCATAATTTAAATAACAAGGAGCAGGAAGAAGCTTTTCAGGCACTAAGTGAGGCTTGGATTACTGCAAATAAGGGGTGATATTTCTTGACGGAGAATATTCAGACTATATTCGAAGATAATATTAAACTGCTGGGAGATATGAATAAAGCGGTTTACTATTTTAGGGAACAACAATTTGATAAAGCACTCATCCTTCTGGCCAATTCTATAGATCAGGTAAAATATGTCATTGAATCAATTGTTGAAAATCGTGAATATTTTAACCTGGTAGATACCAAGTCTATGCTTGAGATGACGACCGGACTGCTCGAAGCTAAAAAGAACCGGGATTTCATCCTGATTGCTGATTTGGTGGAGCTGCAGTTAATTAATTTCTTGACTAGCGTGCAGGAACTGATTATCAGCAAAGAAGAAATTATTTTTGATGAAGAAAAATATAAGGAGAATATACATCTTCTTATTGAAAATGGAATTGGATTTGAGCAAAAACTTATTCAGACAATTGATACGGCAGAACTCTTAGCAAGTGGATACCGGGTGGAATTTTCCTCCTGCGGACTGATGACTTTGGCGGCCCGGAATGAGGAAAGCAAATTTTACTTTCATACCAACTGCCAGGTTCAGCTGGAGGCTTTTATTCTGGCTAAGAATTGGTATCAAAAAGATAGGAAAAATTATGTGATTTATGGCTTTGGACTAGGTTATCATATTGCTCAGTTATGTCAGCTTGCACCGGAAGCCCAAATCGAAGTTTATGAAGCTGATAAGAATGTCCTGCAATTAGCCTGTGCTTTTACGGAGGTAGGGGAGCTTCTTACTAACCCGAAGATTAAGCTGATTTATGACCCTGACTTAGAATTATTGCAAAAGCGTATCTTAAAAATAGGAACGGAAGAGGTTTTGCATGTTCATTATCCTTCTTATAAGAATATAAGAGCGGAATCAGAAAAAGATATCATTGACGCAGTGTATCCATGGCCAAAAGCGATTGAAGCCTGCTAAAAAACAGCCTTAATATCCATATATTACTATGGGTCTTAAGGCTGTAAATATTTGCAATAGGAAGTATTGTCTGTTGCATAAAAATGTAAATTGATTTATCATAAGAATAGGTAGCAGAAAGAGAAAGGAGCTGAAGTTATGCTATATATCTTAATTGTGGCAGCTGTTGTAATTCTAGAATATAATATTAAATCCTATATAGAGAAAAATAGGAAGGTTGGAGAACGGCAAGAAATTCTGGGAGGTAAAATCATTATCAGGAAAGAATATAATGACGGTGCTTTTATGAATTTTATGGAAGATAAAAAGGAGACTGTTAAAACCATATCCAGCATATTGCTTGGTCTTATCATTCTCCTATTTACCATTATGCTTCCAAAGAAGGGTAACAAAGTATATAAATTGGGATTATCTTTTATTGTAGGAGGAGCGATTAGTAATGTATATGATCGCATTACACATGGCCATGTGATTGATTATTTCAGTATTAATTGTAAGAAACTTAAGACTATCATTTTCAACCTGGCAGATATGGCTATCTTTCTTGGATCAATCTTAATTGTTATCGCTTCCATGTTCGCTCAGAAAAGTCAGAGCGGCACCGACAAAACCTCTAAATAATGGGTGTGGCTTGTTCGGTCTTGATTTGAATTCAGGATGTGCCTGAGTAGCTAAAAACCAAGGATGGCCCATAAGCTCGATCATTTCTACGATGCGTCCGTCTGGAGACAGACCGGATAGTTTCATATTATTTTTTGTAAAATCATTACGATAATAATTGTTTACCTCATAACGATGGCGATGTCTTTCATTTACGATGCTTTTACCATACAGTTGATAAGCAGTACTGCTTTCATCAAGTACACATGGGTAACTTCCCAGTCTTAAGGTGCCTCCGAGATCTTCTACACCGTCTTGCTCCGGCATGATATGAATAATAGGATGAGAGGTAGAAGGATCTAATTCTTCGCTGTGTGCATCTTCAAAACCGATTACATCTCGAGCAAATTCAATTAATGCCAGCTGCATACCGAGGCATAATCCCAGAAATGGAATTTTGTTTTCACGGGCATAGCGGATGGCATTTATTTTGCCCTCGATACCGCGATCGCCGAAACCACCGGGAACTAAGATGCCGCTAACGTCGCCTAGAAGTTCAGCAACATTATCGGTAGTTACTGATTCGGAAGGAATCCACTTGATCGTAATGGAAGCCTGCTGGGATACGGCACCATGTTTTAATGCTTCTACCACGCTGAGGTATGCATCATGAAGCTGTGTATATTTACCTACAAGCGCTACGGTTACGTCAGTTTTTGGATTCTTCAGGGAATATACCATGGCTTCCCAGTCAGCTAAATCAGGAACAGGGCAGGGGAGATCTAGAGAGGATAAAACGACATCTGCTAAATGTTCTTTTTCTAGAGCAAGAGGTGCTTCATATAAATATTCCACATCTAAATTCTGCAATACATGGGAGCTTGGAACATTACAAAAAAGAGCAATTTTATCTTTAATGCCTGGTTCTAGGGGAAGCTCGGTCCTACATACGATGATGTCAGGTCGAATTCCCATTCCCTGCAGTTCTTTTACGCTTGCCTGGGTAGGTTTTGTCTTCATTTCACCGGAAGCTTTAAGATAAGGAATCAAAGTAACGTGAATCAGGGCAACATTATGATCTCCGACGTCCTGCCTGAACTGGCGAATGGCCTCGATGAAGGGTTGGCTCTCGATATCACCTACGGTTCCACCAACTTCAATGATAGCAATATGCTGTTCGTTGTCTTTATCATTTCTATAAAAACGGCCTTTGATTTCATTCGTAATGTGAGGAATTACCTGAACGGTTCCTCCGCCGAAATCACCGCGACGTTCTTTCGATAAGACGGACCAGTAGATTTTACCGGTAGTTACATTCGACATTTTATCCAGATTTTCATCAATAAATCGCTCATAGTGACCTAGATCCAGATCAGTTTCAGCACCATCATCGGTAACAAAGACCTCACCGTGCTGAATGGGATTCATCGTGCCGGGATCAATATTGATATAGGGATCAAACTTTTGCATCGTTACGTGGTATCCACGAGCCTTTAGCAGACGGCCAAGAGAAGCGGCAGTAATTCCTTTTCCTAAACCAGATACAACGCCACCAGTTACGAATACATATTTTACAGACATAATAACCTCCTTAAGGTTTGTTCAACAAAAAACACAACAGGGAAACGATTGAGTGACATAAATAAAAAAAGCCACGAACCATGGTCAATATCATTGGTTCAAGGCAAATAAGGTGAGAGATAGCCAATTGATCCTTTTGGTGGACCTGAAACCATGCTCCGGCTCCTTTGCTGGCAATATTAATATTTTTGAATTATACTACGCGCAGATAAGAAAGTCAATTGCAATGAAGATAGAAATTCTTCTTTATAATAGGAAGTTAATTCGAATTGTACACAATTTAATCATAGAATTTTAAGAACAATTTTATTGATTTATCGAAATACAATCAGTATAATGAGTTATACGGTTGATTTGACATAAACAGGGAAGCAATTCTTTGTTAGAGATAAATAACAGTAATCTGATAGATAGGAGAATTGAATGGACAATAATAACAATAACAACAAAAAGCCGAATAAGACTTCACCAAACAAAATGCTGATTATTATATCACTTATTTCTGTAGTCGTTATTTGGTATATGATAACTATGTTACAGCAGCAGATTGAAGAGAATACGAATAAAGAGATTACCTATAATGAATTTATCACCATGCTTGATGAACAAAAGGTGGAATCTGTTTTGATAACAGGTGATACCATCAAAATAACCCCCAAGGAGCAAGCTGATTCCACAGTGGATATGACATATTATACTGGTGTGATCAATGATCCTGATTTGGTTAATCGGCTTATAAAAGCAGACAAAGAATCAGAATTAGACTATCAAGGAGAAATAAAAGACAATAGCACGACGCTTCTTGATATCATAGGGTATCTGCTTCCCTTCATTGCAATTTACGGCGTAATGTGGTTTGTATTCAGATCTATCTCCAAAAGCGGCGGTGGCGGCGGTATGATGGGCGTTGGTAAGAGCAATGCCAAAGTATATGTCGAGAAAACGACCGGAGTTACCTTTAAAGATGTCGCAGGTCAGGAGGAAGCCAAAGAATCGCTTTTAGAGATTGTAGACTTCCTACATAATCCGACCAAGTATTCACGTATTGGAGCAAAGCTTCCAAAAGGTGCCTTACTCGTTGGACCTCCAGGAACAGGTAAGACCTTGCTTTCAAAAGCAGTTGCCGGAGAAGCGAAAGTACCTTTCTTCTCCTTGTCAGGTTCAGATTTCGTTGAAATGTTCGTCGGTGTCGGTGCTTCCAGAGTAAGAGATTTATTCAAGCAGGCACAGCAGATGGCACCTTGTATCATTTTTATTGATGAGATTGATGCGATAGGTAAAAGCAGAGATTCCCATTATGGCGGGAATGATGAACGTGAACAGACATTAAATCAATTATTATCCAACATGGATGGATTTGATTCCTCTAAGGGTGTCGTAATTCTTGGAGCAACCAACCGTCCGGAAGTATTAGATAAAGCATTGCTTCGTCCTGGTCGATTTGACCGACGTATTATTGTTGATAAGCCTGACCTTAAAGGCAGAGTGGATATCTTAAAGGTACATGCAAAGAATGTATTAATGCATGATTCTGTTGATTTAGAAGCAATTGCGCGTGCAACAAGTGGAGCCGTAGGTTCTGATCTTGCCAACATGATTAATGAAGCAGCTATCCTTGCAGTTAAGCAAGGAAGAACTGTAGTAATGCAGGAGGATTTATTTGAATCCGTAGAAGTAGTAATTGCAGGTAAAGAGAAAAAGGACCGTATCCTTGGCAAAGAAGAGAAGAAGATCGTGGCTTACCATGAAGTAGGACATGCGCTTGTAACCGCACTGCTTAAGAATGCAGAACCGGTTCAGAAGATAACAATTGTACCAAGAACTATGGGTTCCTTAGGTTATGTAATGCAGGTTCCCGACGAAGAGAAATATCTTATGAGTCAAGAAGAAATGATAACGCGTATCGTAACCTTATATGGTGGACGTGCAGCAGAAAAATTGATATTTGATTCCGTCACAACGGGAGCCTCCAACGATATTGAGAAAGCAACTGCTCTTGCAAGAGCAATGGTAACTCAATATGGAATGAGTGAAACCTTTGGCCTCATGGGACTTGAATCGGTTGAGAATAGATATTTAGATGGCAAACCAGTCATGAGCTGTAGCGATTCAACTGCTGGCGAAATCGATAAGGAAGTAATGAATATTCTAAAAACCTGTTATTCAAAAGCAGAAGAACTCCTATCCGGTAATCGTGATGTACTTGATAAGATTGCAGAATATCTCTTCACGAAAGAAACCATCACCGGTGAAGAATTCATGAAGATCTACAAAGAAGTAAAAGGAATCACAGAGGATTCCATTGAAATTGAAGATCATAAGAAAAAAACCTACGGCTTCCCTGATCCTATTGAAGAAGTGCAGGTAGATACCGATGAGACACCTAAGTTAACCGGAGATGAGCAGTTTGTCTAAGGGCAGAAGTTAAATATAATTGTAAAGATACAGTGTAGTTGTAAATACAGATATTATTAGTTTCAGAATGGATTGTTTAAGTATTAACTTAGACAGTCCATTTTTATGCAATTGCAGATGTTATTTTTATGTAGTTGCAGATATTATTCTTATGCAGTTGCATATATTACGAGTTGAATTTCCACCTGCTTGCTATCTCTAATAGAGGAGAAGCCTCTTCACAATTATTCTTTGTTTCCCTACAATACTATGCTATAATATTTACGACTATAAAGTTCAGAAGGAGCAAGCAATGTTCGATATCGAAGAAGAACTCAAGAAGATTCCGGCAAAACCGGGAGTCTATATCATGCGAGACAGCAAAGATAATATTATATACGTCGGCAAAGCCATCATTCTGAAGAATAGGGTGCGCCAATATTTTCAAAGCAACCGAAATCATACTTCAAAGATTATACAGATGGTGGCACATGTCGACCATTTTGAATATATCATTACAGATTCAGAACTTGAGGCACTGGTATTAGAGTGTAATTTAATTAAGGAACATCGTCCGAAATACAACACGATGCTGAAGGATGATAAGACGTATCCTTATATCAAGATAACGATGTACGAAGCTTATCCACGTATCTTTTTCTCGAGAGAAATGAAGAAGGATAAGGCAAAATACTTTGGCCCATATACTAGTATTACAGCAGTTAAGGATATCATGGAACTGCTCCGGAAAATCTATAAAATCAGGACCTGTACTCGTAATCTTCCGAAAGATATCGGGAAAGAACGCCCCTGCCTTTATTATCAGATGGGTCAGTGCGGGGCACCCTGTCAGGGATATGTGACGGAACAGGAATATCATGCTAATGTTGAGGAAGTAATCGAATTCTTAAATGGAAATTATGCCAGAGTCGTAAAGCTACTGGAGGGCAAGATGAAGGCTGCATCCGAAGCTTTAGAATTTGAGAGGGCAGGAGAATATCGAGACCTATTAAACAATGTTAAGATTATTGTCGATAAACAGAAGATCACCAATACAGACCAGATGGACAGGGATATCGTTGCGGTTGCCAGAGATAAAGAGGAAGCAGTGGTACAATCCTTCTTTATTCGTGCTGGAAAGTTAATCGGAAGAGATCATTTCCACTTAACAGGTGTGGAAGGGGATACTGACGGAGAGGTCATGACCAGTTTTATCAAGCAGTTCTATGCCGGAACACCTTATATTCCGAAGGAAATATTCCTTAGCGTGAAGCCGGAGGAAGAAGAACTTCTCGAAGAATGGCTTACCGCAAGAAGAGGACAGAGAGTTTATCTCAAAGTTCCTCAAAAAGGTGGGAAAGAAAAATTAGTGGAACTAGCCAGGAAAAATGCACAGCTGGTAATTGATCAGGATATGGACAAAATGAAACGGGAGGAAGCGAAAACGACCGGAGCCTTGAAGGAATTAGCAGCATATCTGGATCTGCCTCTGATTGAGCGTATCGAGTCGTTTGATATTTCCAATACTGCCGGGTTTGAATCGGTTGGTTCTATGGTCGTATATGAAAAGGGTAAACCAAAGAAAGCGGATTTTCGTAAATTTAAGATTAAATCGATTCAAGGACCGGATGATTATGCTTCTATGTATGAAGTGCTGACAAGGAGATTCACTCACGGACAGAGGGAACTAGAAGAAAGAAGAGAAAAGAATCTTGATGAAAGCCTTGGAAGTTTTACAAAATATCCTGATTTGATTCTGATGGATGGTGGTAAAGGTCAGGTGGGAATTGCATTAAGAGTACTGAATGAGCTGAACCTTAATATCGCAGTCTGCGGTATGGTGAAGGATGATAACCATCATACCAGAGGCTTGTTTTATAATAATCAAGAATTACCTATTTCTAAGAGCGGAGAATTATTTAGACTGATTACGCGTATTCAGGATGAGACACACCGATTTGCAATTGAGTATCACAGATCGCTTCGCAAAAAAGGACAGGTACATTCCATTTTAGATGATATCAGTGGAGTCGGTCCGACTAGAAGACGGGCACTCATGAAATATTTTCAGTCCCTCGAAGCAATTCAGGCGGCCGATGTGGAAGAAATCCGGAAGGTTCCGGCAATGAATCAGCAGTCAGCCGAGAAGGTTTATGAGTTTTTTCATAAACCAGTAATGCAATAAGCATTTACAGTTCGGGAAAAGATGTGTTAGAATGAAGCAAATAAGTACAGAGAGGAAGAGTGGGATGTATACAGTTGAATTATCAGCATTAATTGAAAAAATGAATTTGGAGAATTGCACTCCGAACATAGATATTAAGAAAATAAAAATCTCCCAGCCTGATGTCAATCGACCTGCACTACAGTTGGCAGGATTTTTTGATCATTTTGATTCAGAACGTGTTCAGGTAATCGGACATGTGGAATTTGCTTATATGCAGCAGATGGAAAAAGAGCATGCACATGAGATTTTCAGAAAATTGATGGATTATAAAGTACCATGCATAATATTTAGTAGAAATTTAGAGGTGGATCCGAAATTTATTGAAATAGCAGTAGAAAAAGGAATTCCGATTCTAAGATCTCCTAAAACAACTTCTTCCTTCATGGCAGAAGTGATTCGTTGGTTAAATGTAGAATTAGCACCTAGAATCACGATTCATGGCGGGCTTGTCGACATCTATGGTGAAGGTATCTTAATCATGGGCGAAAGCGGCGTTGGTAAAAGTGAGGCAGCCTTGGAATTAATCAGACGAGGACATCGTCTTGTTACGGATGATGTGGTCGAAATCAAGAAGGTAAGTGATGATACCTTGATTGGTACCTCACCTGACATCACCAGACATTTCATCGAATTACGAGGGATTGGCATCATTGATGTGAAGACCTTATTCGGTGTTGAGAGCGTTAAGAATACACAGGCAATCGACCTTGTCATTAAGCTGGAAGAATGGAATAAGGATAAGCAGTATGACCGTCTGGGTCTTGAAGAAGAATATATTGAATTCCTGGGCAATAAAATCCCATGCCATTCCATACCAATTCGTCCAGGCAGGAATCTTGCTATTATCTGTGAGGCAGCAGCAGTAAATTACCGTCAGAAGAAGATGGGTTACAATGCAGCACAGGAACTTTATAACAGAGTAACGAATAATCTGAAGAAAAATGAAAATCAATCAGAGGATGCAGATCAGAAATAATGGTAATTAAAGATGGCATGAATTCAAGATAATATTAACTAAGATAATGTTAACTAAGATAATATTAATCTAGGATAATATTAACTTAGATAATGTTAACTAAGATAATACAAATCAAAGATAAGATAAATCTAAGAAATATAAATAAAAAAGTGACAATAGAAAATGTAGATGTAAGGAAGGTAGAGTAGATCATGGGAGAAGTATGCTTTGGAATTGATATCGGCGGAACCGCTGTAAAAGTAGGGTTGTTTAATACAGAAGGAAAACTTCTGAATAAATGGGATTTTGCAACCAGAAAAACAAATGGCGAAGAAAGTATATTGACTGATACCGCATCTTTTGTTTTAGCTAGAGCAAAAGAATTAAAACTGGACATGAAAGATATTCTTGGCGTTGGTGTAGGAATTCCTGGACCGGTCAAGGAAAACGGAGAAGTTCTGGAGCTTGCTAATTTGGCGCTGGAACGTATGAATATAGAAGATGAGCTGGAAAAGCTACTCGGACTTAAAGTAAAAGCCGGGAATGATGCAAATGTGGCTGCTCTTGGAGAATACTGGGTCGGTGGTGGAAAAGGTTATAAGAACCTTGTTTTGGTTACCCTTGGAACCGGTGTCGGCGGTGGAATTATATTGAATGGTTCTGTATTAGCCGGCAGTAATGGTGCGGCTGGAGAAATCGGTCATATGTTAGTCAATGAAGATGAAACAAAGGTCTGCGGCTGTGGTAAAATGGGATGCCTTGAGCAGTATGCTTCGGCTACCGGTATCGTAAGACTTGCGACAAATATATTAGCAGAAACCACGGAACCTTCCTCTATGCGTTCCTACACGGAATTAAGTGCCAAAACGATTTTTGACTGTGCAAAAGAAAATGATAAGCTTGCCCTTCAAGTTGTAGAGAAAGCCTGCCGTTATCTTGGAATCACATTGGCTAATATTGCTCAGGTAATCGACCCAGAAGTGTTTGTTATTGGTGGCGGGGTATCAAAAGCCGGTGAAATCATTACAGAAACAACGAAAAAGTATTTTAATGCAAATGTAATGAATGCACTGAAAAATAAAGAGTTTAAACTTGCTACCCTTGGCAATGATGCCGGCATCTATGGCGCGGCCAAATTAATATTAGGTTAGTATGTTTGTAACTATTCAGAATTCACGAGAATCATAGAGTGGATATGAGTGTTACAGAAACTTGAAAATTACAATTCATAGATACAGCTTATACTTGGGTTTTCGTGTTAGGAGGCTATTATTGAAAGATCTATTTTATAAAAAATTAACATATATCCTGTCAGAAGACCAAATTAAAAGAGATGAACTGATGGAAAACCATACTACCCTGCATATCGGCGGTGCAGCGGATTATTTTGTGACACCGCTGCAAGTGGAGGATGTAAAAAAAGTGGTAGGTCTGTGCAGGCAGGAAAACATACCCTGCTTTATATTAGGAAATGGCAGCAATCTATTAGTTTCGGATGAAGGATACCGAGGACTTGTCATAAATTTCGGGGAACAATTCTCTGATATATGCGTCAAAGAAGATGGGTTGGTTACTGCTCAGGCAGGCGTACTTCTTGCGAGACTGGCGAATATAGTTGCTGCTCACAGTTTAACAGGCTTTGAATTTGCATCTGGAATTCCGGGATCACTAGGCGGTGCCGTTACCATGAATGCCGGTGCTTATGACGGCGAAATGAAACAGTGTATCGTACGGGCTGAGGTAATGGATCTGGAAGGAAACATATTGGAATTAAGCAATGAGGAACTGGAACTTGGTTATCGCACCAGTATACTGCAGACGAAGCATTATATTCTTTTAGAAGCTGACTTAAAACTAGAAGCAGGTGATACAACACTGATTCTGGAGAAAATGAATGAACTTAATGCTAGAAGGCGGGACAAACAGCCTTTAGAACAATATAGCTGTGGAAGCACTTTTAAAAGACCGGAGGGACATTTCGCCGCTAAATTAATCAGCGATGCGGGACTCAAAGGGTATCAAGTCGGAGGTGCAGCAGTATCCGTAAAACACTGCGGATTTGTAATTAATAAAGATCATGCAACAGCAAAAGAATTTTTAACCGTCGTCAATGATGTAATCGCTATTGTAAAAGAACAATTTAATGTTACACTTGAACCGGAAGTAAGATTCCTTGGTGAATTCTAGTATTGGAGTGGTAATATGAGATTTGTAATAGTCACAGGAATGTCTGGAGCTGGGAAAAGTTCTGTTCTTAAGATGTTAGAGGATGCAGGTTATTTCTGTGTTGATAACTTGCCGATTGCACTAGTAAAGAAGTTCATGAAGCTGATAGAACAAGGCAGTCAAAATAAAATAGCATTAGGACTTGATATTCGAAGCGGACTTTCTTTACCGGAATTGGATGCAGTATTAGTAGATATGCGCGAAGCCGGTTATAATTATGAAATATTATTTATGGATTGTTCACAGGAAGTATTAGTGAAACGATATAAAGAGACCAGGAGAACACATCCTTTGTCATCAGAAGGACGTGTAGATAAAGGAATTGCCTTGGAGCGTGAAAGATTGGAATTTTTACGCAAGAAAGCGGATATCATCATAGATACCAGTCAATTGCTGATCAGGGAATTAAAAGTTCAGATCGATAAAATCTATATGAATGATGAAAAATTCAGTAATTTTTTCATTACAGTCCTGTCCTTTGGCTTTAAATATGGAATTCCGGTAGATTCGGACTTAGTGTTTGACGTTCGATTTCTGCCAAACCCCTTTTATATTCAAGAACTTAAGAAATTGACGGGAAATGATAATGAAGTCAATGATTTCGTTATGAATTCCGGAACAGCAGATCAGTTTCTGGATAAATTAGAGGATATGCTTCTCTTCCTGATTCCTAAATATATAGAAGAAGGTAAGAACCAATTAGTGGTCAGTATTGGCTGTACCGGTGGAAAACACCGTTCAGTAACATTAGTGAATCAACTTGCTAAGAGACTTCATAAAACGCAGTATGCGATTAAAGCGGAGCATAGGGATGCGGACAAAGAGTAGAGTAATCATCTTAGATGGTGCTAGATATTTATTTAGGGGAGGTTGCTATGTCATTTTCTAAAGATGTGAAGGAGGAACTTTCGCTGCAATTCAGTAATGCCAGGCATTGTAGATTGGCTGAACTAGCTGCAATTCTTTCTTATGAAGGTCGAATCTACGGAAAAAGTCAAAATCATTATCTTAAGTTACAAACAGAAAATCTTGTTGTTGCAAGAAAGTACTTTACTTTAATCCGAAAAACATTTAATATAAATATTGATGTTTCTGTTAAAACAAACAGTAGTCAGACAAAAAACAGTATGTATGTTATCATTATACAGGATAATGAGTCGATTACAAAAATTTTACAAGCGACAAAACTTACATTTGATGATAGTCACGAAGAGGAAGAATCCAAAGGGGATTTCTTATCTTTACAGGTAAATCAAGCAGATAGCCAGATTGTGACACAAAACGCCTGTTGTAAAAGGGCATTCATTCGAGGAGCTTTCTTATCCACAGGTTCTATGAGTAATCCGAAAAAAGCATATCATTTAGAGATTGTTGTCTCTAATAATAAGAAAGCGGAACAGCTAAGAGATATGATACAAACCTTTTCAATTGATGCTAAAATCGTGATGCGTAAGAAAAATTATGTGGTTTATGTCAAAGAAGGTTCTCAGATCGTTGATCTTCTTAATGTCATGGAGGCTCATATTGCTCTGATGAATCTAGAAAACGTGAGAATACTAAAAGAAATGCGTAATTCAATAAACCGTCAGGTGAATTGTGAAGCTGCTAATATTGGTAAAACAGTGAATGCTTCCTCCAAACAGATAGAGGACATTCAATATATTAAGGATACTGTTGGACTTGGAGATTTATCGGATGGGTTGGAAGATATCGCTCGAATAAGGATTGAATATCCAGAAGCTTCTTTAAAGGAGCTGGGAACCATGCTGTTACCACCTATCGGGAAATCCGGTGTTAACCATAGACTACGAAAACTAAGTATGATCGCAGATCAATTGCGTGAGAATAAGGAGGATATATCATGATAACAAAAGAAATTGAAATCAACATTCCGAGCGGCTTAGATGCCAGACCGGTTGCTGTGCTCGTTCAGGTAGCAAGTCAATATGAATGTAATATCAATGTATTGACCGTGGATAAACGTGTGAATGCAAAAAGCATCATGGGAATGATGAGTATGGGTATTGCAGCTGGTGAAAAAGTTACAGTTACAGCAGATGGCTCAGACGAAAAAGAAGCAATCGAAAATATCGAAAAATATTTAAGCAGCAAATAAATAATTCGAAAACTATTTGAAATTCAGGACGCAGTCACAGGACTGCGTCCTTTGTGGTTCGAATTTAGTTCTTAAGTTGACATTCCACATTGCGTAGCATATGATTATTTTATATTTCCGGAAGGAGGAAGAACATGAATTTTACTCATTTACATTTACATACAGAATACAGTCTCTTAGACGGCTCGGGTAAGATCAAAGAAATGGTTCTCCGTGCCAAAAATTTAGGAATGGATAGTATCGCAATTACCGATCATGGTGTTATGTATGGCGTAATTGATTTTTATAAAGCATGTCTGGCAGAAGGAATCAAGCCAATCATTGGTTGTGAGGTTTATGTTGCTCCTAATTCCAGACTTGACAGGGAACTTGGTGCTTCGGAGGAACGCTATCATCACCTTGTGCTTCTAGCGGAGAACAATACCGGATATCAGAACTTAATGAAGATAGTATCTAAGGGCTTTTTAGAAGGCTTTTATTATAAGCCCAGAGTAGATTATGAAGTGCTCGAACAATACCATGAAGGAATCATTGCACTGAGTGCGTGTCTTGCAGGAGAAGTAGCAGTGAATATTCGGAAAGGCTTTTATGCGGAAGCCAAGAATTCAGCGCTTCACCTTCAGAAGGTGTTTGGCGAAAACAACTTTTTCTTAGAACTTCAAGATCATGGGATGCAGGAACAAAAAACAGTTAACCAAGGAATGATGAGATTGTCACAGGAAACCGGAATTAAATTGGTAGCGACCAATGACGTTCATTATACCCTTGCGGAAGATTCTCAGTCCCATGATGTGCTTCTCTGCATTCAGACGCAGAAGAAAATATCCGATGAAAATCGTATGCGTTATGAGGGCGGACAATACTATATCAAATCCCCGGAGGAGATGCTTGCGACCTTCCCTTATGCGGAAGAGGCATTGCAGAACACCTATGATATCGCCAAACGCTGTAATGTATCCATTACCTTTGGTGAGTATAAACTGCCGGCTTATCCGGTACCGGCACCTTACGAAGCGTATGAATACTTAGATAAATTATGCCGTGAAGGCTTAGAGAAGAGATATCAGCCGGTTACCGAAGATCTATGGACACGGCTGGAATTTGAGCTCAGCACGATAAAAGATATGGGTTTTGTAGATTATTTCTTGATTGTTTGGGATTTTATTAAGTATTCCAAGGATAATAATATTATGGTTGGACCTGGACGTGGAAGTGCGGCCGGTTCTATCGTTGCATATTCACTAGAAATTACGGATATTGATCCAATCAAGTATAATCTGTTATTTGAAAGGTTTTTAAATCCGGAACGAATCTCCATGCCGGATATTGATATTGACTTCTGTTATGTACGCCGTCAGGAAGTAATCGATTATGTGACCAGCAAATACGGCAAGGACAAGGTAGTACAGATCGTTACGTTTGGTACCATGGCAGCTAAAATGGTAATCAGAGATGTCGGCAGGGCACTTGATTTATCCTATGCCCAGGTAGATGCGGTAGCGAAGATGATACCAACAGAACTTGGAATTACGATTGAAAAAGCACTGACCTCAAATAAGGACCTTCGCCAGATTTATGAGACAAATGAAGAAGTCAAATTCTTAATCGATATGTCCAAGAAACTGGAGGGGCTGCCAAGACATACCTCGATGCATGCTGCGGGAGTCGTTATCGGCAAGGACAGTATCGATGAATATGTACCGTTATCCCGCTCCTCTGACGAATCTGTTACAACTCAGTATACGATGACCACGTTAGAAGAATTGGGCCTTTTGAAGATGGATTTTTTAGGACTCAGGACATTGACCGTAATTCAGAATGCTGAGGTACTGATTCATAAGAGACGCGATGCCTCGAACCAGTTTGATATGGATAAAATTGATTATAACGATGAAAAAGTATATGATTTAATATCTTCCGGAAAGACAGAAGGTATCTTTCAATTAGAAAGTGCCGGAATGAAAAGCTTCATGAAGGAATTAAAACCTCATACAATGGAGGATATCATAGCCGGAATTGCACTTTATCGTCCGGGTCCAATGGAATTTATTCCGAAATACATTAAGGGTAAGAATGAATCTGGGCACATTACGTATGAATGTCCTCAGTTGATTCCGATATTATCACCGACTTACGGCTGTATCGTATATCAGGAACAGGTTATGCAGATTGTTAGAGAACTTGCCGGCTATAGCTTTGGTCGAAGCGATCTTGTTCGTCGTGCGATGTCCAAGAAGAAGGAATCCGTTATGATTAAGGAACGGAAGAATTTTGTCTTTGGAAATGTCGAGGAGAATGTTCCTGGATGTATTGCCAATGGAATTCCGGAAGCAGTTGCCCAGCATATCTATGATGAGATGATGGACTTTGCAAAATATGCCTTCAACAAGTCCCATGCAGCAGCTTATGCAGTGATATCCTATGAAACCGCATATTTAAAATGTCATTATCCGGTAGAATTTATGGCGGCACTGATGACTTCGGTAATCGATAATGCGGGAAAGGTATCCGAATATATTTATACCTGTCGTCAGATGGGAATCCCAATCCTTCCTCCTGACATCAATGAAGGAGATGCTGTATTTTCCGTAGCAGACGGATCCATCCGTTATGCGCTGGCAGCGATTAAAGGAATTGGAAAACCAGTCATAGAAGCAATTGTTACGGAGAGGGAAGAAAATGGTCCTTTTACTAATTTAAGTGATTTCGCAACCAGATTATCAGGCAAAGAAGTGAACAAACGAACGATTGAAAGCTTTATAAAAGCAGGTGTTTTCTCAAACTTACATACTAATCGAAGACAGCTGATGATGAGTTATGTGCAGATTCTGGATCGCATTGCTGCAGACAAGAAAAAGTCACTCACCGGACAGATGACACTATTTGATTTTGCCGGGGAAGACGACAGACAAGATTTTGAGCTAGCATTACCGGACGTTGAAGAGTATGGCAAGGACCAGCTTTTAGCACTTGAAAAAGAAGTACTGGGTATTTATGTGAGTGGACATCCTTTAGAGGCATATGAAAGTAGAATCAGTAAAAACGTAACGGTATATTCCAATGACTTTCAGATTGACGAAGAAACTGACCGACCAAAAGTAACGGATGGAAGTACCGAAGTGATCGGTGGAATGGTTACTTCTAAGACAATCAAGACAACCAGAAGTAACAGTATGATGGCATTTATTACGTTAGAGGATTTGTTTGGCAATGTAGAAGTAATTATTTTCCCAAGAGACTACGAAAAATTCAAGACGATGATTGAGCCGGATCAGAAAATTTTTATTCGCGGTAAAGTGACAGTGGAAGAAGAGAAACCTGCAAAGCTCATCTGTCAAGACATTATTTCCTTTGACAGCGTACCGCAGGAGCTTTGGATTAAATATCCGAACTTGTCTGCATTTCAACAGGATGAACAGTCTTTGTATTCTGTTTTAAGCGAATATGATGGACATGATTCTGTCATTATTTTTTGTGAAGAAGAAAAATGTATGAAAAAACTTCCTAAAAGTAGAAGTGTAAAAGCAGAAAAAGAGCTGATTGACCGCTTAATTTCAATTTATTTAAAAGAAAATGTTGTTATAACGGAAAAGAGTATTGAAAAACTGAAGTAAATAGATTAAAATATGTAAGTCTTTATGGAAAGATGAATGTGGAGGTTATATTAAATGGGAAATAAAGTGAATACAATAGGCGTTCTTACCAGTGGTGGAGACGCACCAGGAATGAATGCAGCAATCAGGGCTGTAGTTAGAACAGCTTTAGCAGCAGGATTAAATGTAAAAGGAATCAGAAGAGGCTTTATGGGTTTACTAGAGGAAGATATTATAGATATGAACGCGAGAAGCGTATCTGATATAATTCAAAGAGGAGGAACTGTGCTTTATACAGCTCGCTGCCTCGATTTTATTAAACCTGAATTTCAGGATAAAGGTGCCGCAATCTGTCGCAAGCATGGAATTGACGGTCTTGTAGTTATTGGTGGTGATGGTTCCTTTATGGGAGCACAGGCATTATCTAGAAGAGGTATTAATACGGTAGGTGTTCCGGGAACGATTGATTTAGATATCGCCTGTACGGATTATACCATTGGTTTTGATACTGCTGTGAATACAGCAATGGAAACCATCGATAAAGTAAGAGATACTTCTACCTCTCATGAAAGATGTAGTATCATCGAAGTAATGGGAAGAAAAGCTGGATATATCGCATTATGGTGTGGTATTGCCAACGGAGCGGAAGAAATCTTGATTTCAGAACGTTATGATTATGATGAGCAAAGAATCATTAACAGCATCATTGAGAAACGTAATTCGGGTAAAAAACATTACATTATCGTCAATGCAGAAGGTATCGGCGATTCCAATGGAATGGCGAAGAGAATCGAAGCAGCCACCGGTATGGAGACCAGAGCAACCGTAATCGGTCATGCACAAAGAGGTGGAAGCCCAACAGCCAGAGACCGCGTCTATGCATCTATGATGGGTGCAAAAGCAGTTGATTTATTGGTTAATGGTGCAAGTAACCGAATTGTAAGATATTTTGATGGCAAGTTTGATGATGTTGATATTGAAGAAGGTTTGTCGATGAAGAAGGATATTGATCAATATATGTATGATTTATCAATCAGACTTTCTAAATAAAAGCTTGATTTTATGAAAGGGCAGGGCAGGAATCGATCACGGTTCTTGTCCAGCCTTTTTTAATAATTAATTGATAAGGCACGATAAAATATTTTGTTTAACATTATAATTAAGATGTATCGTCTTATTAAATTTAAACTGAAAAAAGGAGAAAAGGAATGAGTAAAAAATCTAAGAAATTTTTATCCTTTTATAAACCATATTTGGGACTATTTTTTGCCGATATGTTCTTTGCGCTGCTGGCAGCCGTTATTTCATTGATCTATCCTTTGATTGTTCGTTATATTACGAATAATGTACTGGTGGATTATGAGATTGCAGTGGCTACTCCTATTATATTAAAACTTTTGGCTGCTATGCTTGGACTAGCATTGCTGGAATATATCAGCACTTATTTTATATCCTATAAGGGACATGTTATGGGGTCCAAAATGGAATATGATATGCGAAATGAGATATTCGAGCATTATCAGAAGCTGTCGTTCAACTATTTTGATAATCAGAAAACCGGACAGCTGATGTCAAGGATTACAAATGACTTGTTCGATATTACGGAATTATGCCACCACGGCCCGGAGGATATCGTAATATCCATCATAAAAGTGGTAGGAGCATTTGTGATACTGCTGCAGGTTAATGTACCATTAACTTTATTAATATTTTCCATCTTACCGTTTATGTTTGCATTTGCTTATTTCATGAAGGGGAAGATGCATAAGGCGTTCCGAAAAAATCGTGAGCGAATTGCAGAAATTAATGCACAGATTGAGGATAACCTTTCCGGTATACGAGTGGTCAAGTCTTTCGCAAATGAGAAAGTTGAGATTCAGAACTTCCGTAAAGGAAATGATCGTTTTGTGGAAAGTAAGCGAAACAGTTATTGGACAATGGCAGGTTTTCACTCAGGACTTACTTTATTTACGGCACTGATTAATGTGGTTATGATAGCAGGAGGAAGTTTGTTCATTGCCAATAAGGTGATTACCGTGAATGATTTACTGACATTTCTTCTGTATATCAATACTTTAATAGAACCGGTGAAGAAGCTGATCAACTTTACAGAACAGTTCCAAAATGGAATGACAGGTTTCGAACGCTTTTATGATATTCTTCAGGTTGAACCGGATATTATAGATAGGGATAATGCGATTGAGATGAAGGACGTGAAGGGAGAAATAGAATTTCATGAGGTTGCCTTTAAATATAATGATACAACCGCAGAAGTATTTAAAAACATTAATTTAAAGGTAGAAGCAGGAGATTATATGGCACTTGTAGGTTCCTCCGGTGTCGGAAAAACAACGATGTGCAGTCTGATTCCCAGGTTTTATGAAGTATCAGCAGGCGGCATCAGCATTGACGGGATCGATATCAGAGATATCAAAATTACCTCCTTGCGTAAAAATATCGGTATGGTGCAACAGGATGTTTACTTATTTGCAGGTACGGTAATGGATAACATCAGGTATGGCAGATTAGATGCAACCAATGAAGAAATCATAGAGGCAGCTAAAAATGCCAATGCGCATGAATTTATCATGGAATTGCCGGATACTTACCATACTTATATCGGACAAAGAGGAATTAAGCTTTCCGGTGGACAAAAGCAGAGGCTCAGCATTGCCAGAGTATTCCTAAAGAACCCACCCATCCTTATCTTTGACGAAGCAACTTCAGCGCTCGATAATGAGAGTGAGAAGGTAGTACAGGATTCGCTCGAAAAATTAGCGAAAGACAGAACTACCTTTGTAATCGCTCATCGGCTTTCTACAATTAAGAACGCGAAGAAGATTCTTGTTCTTACGGAAGAAGGTATTAAAGAAACCGGAACCCATGAACAGCTGTTAGCGAAGAATGGAATCTATGCAGGATTATACCGGATGACCTATGAAAGAAAAATTATGGAATAATTAATAAGAGAAGAAGCAGCAGGCTGATCTAAAACTTTCGAATTATTTGCCAGAGCACTGTCCAGTAACAGCTGGAATTTAGTCTGGCAAATAAGAAGTTTTAGATTAGCCTGCTATTTCATGGAACAAAATGAGGTGCTACTGCGTCTAATCAGTAAGAAGAAAAAGGAGAGCCCCCTGAAAGCATCCATTTAATCATTTACATCATCGAATCCGGAATGTATACTATAGTATAGTTATTCGGTAAGAAATATATTGGATAGGTATAGTATAGGGGGATATTAGGATGCAGAAGGAAATGCAGAGCGATCTCTTGGAGAAATCACCTGCTTATGATATCGAGACCTTGGTCCGGCAATATGGTAACGATGTTTTGCGAACAGCATATATGTACGTCAAGGATATTCATACGGCAGAAGATATTTTTCAAGATGTATTTGTTAAAATCAATCAAAAGCTTTCGACTTTTGAAGGAAACTCCAGCATAAAGACCTGGATTATCAGAATTACGATTAATACCTGTAAAGATTATCTGAAAAGTGCTTGGAACCGTAGGGTTACGCCGATGGAGGACTACCAGGAGGATGCAATTATCAGTGAATCTGATTACGAAGAAGTGGAAAATCAAGATACGAAGGAATTAATACACCAGACAGTGAAGTCGCTGCCGGAAATATATAAAGACGTGATTCTCTGTGTATATTTTCAGGATATGACGATTGCTGAAACAGCAGCTGCACTTAAGATTGCAGAAGGTACAGCGAAGAGCAGGCTTTCGCGAGCCCGGGAAAAACTTAAATTATTATTGGAAGGGAGGATTTCAGATGAAAATGAATAATGAAAACAGTAAGGATGATATGGATATCAAAGCTCGTCTGAATCATTCTCTTGATTTGAGCGGTATCACGGTTTCGGAAGATTTGATTCGCAGAACCTTGATTAAAATAAAAGAGCAGCCAATCATGCTGGATAATGAAGCTCAGCAGGAAGAATTAGGAATGCAAAAACGGATAGCAAAAAAGAATCAGAATAACCAATTGACGAAAGAGGAGATGCCGTCTGAGCCCAAATCTTTTCGTGAGAAAATAATACCTTTCAGTCGTTATGTACGCAGTTTAGCCGGTGTCGCAGCAGCAGTCGCGATTTTTGTTGTTGGTATTCATGCAATGCAGAATCTTGGAAGTAAATCTTCGACAGAAACAATGAGTAACGGGGTGGATAATAGTACGGTTATGACATCAGAGATGCAAAGGTCAACAGATGAAATTGTTACAGAAGAGGCAGCAGGGACGGAGCGAGCAACGTCCGGTGATGCAGCAGCTACGGATGGAAACGCGGCTGATAGTTCTGGTTCTGTTGATAGCGCATTAATTGAAGACAGTAAAAGCTTGAAATTTGGATTAAACGAGGATACAGCCGCGGATGCAGAAGAGGACACAGATACTGCTGAGTCTACGGAGG
>JBASOB010000123.1:0-6419 GCA_049657865.1 Mobilitalea sp. | reverse complement strand
TCATCTTCCGGAATCCCCTCTATCTTGAGTGCTTCGAGTACACTGTTGGCAAATTTATAAGGGCTGGCAGTTGAAACGATAACCGTCTTAGCTTCGTCTGCTGTTTCCTTAACATATCTGTCGTATACACTTGCTGCTACTGCGGTATGAGTGTCAATTACATATTGAGATTCTTGGTATATCTTAGCGATAGCTTCTCTTGTTTCTTCTGTCGTAGCCCATCCACCTACAAAGCCATCCAGGTTCGCTTTCATGCTGTCCGTAATCTCATAAACACCTTCCGAAGACAGGGACTTCATCATCTGAGCAGTTTTGTTGGAATCACCGTCAGCAATATGATAAATCAATCGTTCCAGATTGCTGGATACTAAAATATCCATCGAGGGAGATTCGGTCAGAAGGAATTCTCTGTTCCTGTCATAGCATCCTGTCTCGAAGAAATCGAACAGGACTTTATTCTCGTTGGAGGCACAGATCAGCTTATGAATCGGAACTCCGATATTCTTCGCATAATATGCGGCAAGGATGTTTCCAAAGTTACCGGTAGGTACTGCGAAGTTGATCTTCTCGTTTTTCGAGATCTCTTTCTTCTTATATAATTGTGCGTACGAATATACATAATATACGATCTGCGGAACCAGTCTTCCAATATTAATGGAATTCGCAGAGGAGAATTGATATCCTGCATTTTTAAGCTTAAGAGCAAGTTCCTTGTCGTTAAACATCTGCTTTACGCCCGTCTGTGCATCATCAAAGTTTCCATTAATTCCAATGACATACGTATTGCTGCCCTGCTGTGTGACCATTTGCTTTTCCTGAACACTGCTTACGCCGTCTTTGGGATAAAATACGATAATTTTAATTCCTTCCACATCAGCAAAACCTGCTAATGCTGCTTTACCGGTATCGCCTGATGTCGCTGTAAGAATTACGATTTCTTCTTGGAGGTTATTCTTCTTTGCTGATTTTGTTAAAAGATGAGGCAAGATGGATAATGCCATATCTTTAAATGCGATTGTTGCTCCATGATAAAGTTCTAAGTAGAAGTTCTGTCCGATTTTTGTAAGTGGTGCAATTTCATCTGTATCAAATTTACTGTCATATGCTTTGTTGATACAGTCTTTTAATTCTTCTTCTGTATAATCCGTCAGGAATAACTTCATTACTTCATAAGCAACCTCACGGTAATTCATTAGTGAAAGTTCTTCCATTGTTTTGGTCAGAACCGGTATAGATTCCGGAACGAATAATCCTCCGTCCGATGATAATCCCTGTAACACAGCTTGAGAAGCTGTTACCCTGTTATTTGAGTCTCTGGTGCTCCTGTACATTAGGTTCATATTTGCTTCAATCCCCTTTTCTATGATTTCGCTTGGTTTCTATCTACCCTTCATGATTATCTTGCTTTACTCATGAGTGTTTTGGGTGATCTCCATCGTCTTGCAGATCATTGATACAAAAAAGCAGGAACATGTTATGCAAACCTGCTCCTGCTTTTCTAATAATTACTATTTATCTTAATGTCGCAAGTTTCATGTATTATAACATGACTCTACTTCGGTTACAATATCACGATTCCATTTTATTTATAAAATTCATGACCACCATGTTTGAATAACCAAAGCAGATTGCGGTCAAACCACTGTGCATTGCTTGCACTGGTACGCTTTCTTGCCATGAAGTACAAGGCTCCCTCGGAGTAATCTTCCCCTTCTAATGCTCGCATAACTGCTTCTTCGGTGTCTTCCGATATACTGACGGACCAATAGCTGTCATTAGAAACCGGCGAAAATTGATAATCCCCATGTTTCTGTTGGAATATAACATCCTCGACGTTATCCGGGAAATCTTCACTTGCAATACGGTTGAATATGACGTTTGCGATTAGTATCTTACCTATCATATCTTCTCCGCCCGCTTCTGCCTGAACAATTCTCTCAAGCATCTGCACTTCATCTGCCGTGAGGTCGATGATGGTAGTTATCTCTTCTTCCACTGAAAGGCTCTCAATTTCAGTTGCAGAAGCACTTTCTTCTTTTGCTGCGTATGCTATCTTAGCATCCTCTGCGGCGGATTCAAGTTCTCTCACCTGCTTTAATCGATTATTGTACTCTTCCTCTGTCAGGTCATGGCTCATCAGCCATACTGTATCTCCATCTGCAATTATTGTCTTTGCCAGAGTTTCACCTTCAAATATCTCATATGTGGCTGGTTCCGATATTGCTGACGTGCTCTCGGTATTCGTTTCGGTACCTGATGAATTCTTCGCTGCAGTTTCTTTTAAGCTTACCGTCTGCAGATTTAAATTCTGTGGGTTTAAGTTCCCCTCTGTGGTTAATTCTTTAGCTTCTTCAACAGTATCCGTATTAATCCCTGCTGCTGCAGAGTTGATCGTATAAAATACATCGGATCCAACTATCAGCATTGCAAAGGACAAAACATATGCAGTAACCACCATAACGATACCATGCTGGCTTTCACGCACTTTCACTTTTCGAAGGAACAAATTTATCATTGACATGAATATTATCCTCTTTTCTTGAAACTTTACTACTGGAATCTCGGCTTCCATTAAATGGAATGGTTGGTAACGCTACTGTGCATTATAGGTCACTGTTTGATTTAGTGTCAATAAGACAACCGCAATTTCGTTATTTGCCACGATGAATTTCTTCCAATAATTAACTGTCAAGGTAATTTGTCACAAGAGGTGTATGCATCTATTATACTCTTTTGTTTAATTTGCACAAGCTTATTTTAACAAATTATGAACTAATTATTAAATTTTCGACACAATTTTCCTGTAATTTTTAACCATTCTACAGGCATAGTACGGTTTTAGGGCATTTCAAGGCATTTTCGATTGATAAGTATGTAATATTTTGTTAACATTTTACTATTTCATGGCAGTGCCTTGCGATTTCCCCCACTCTCTGCTATATTTGAGAAGGAGGTGAATAAAACAATGTTACCTGGTGTATATCAAGCAGTAAAAACGAATGGAGAAGAATATTACCGAGCTTCCATTACGTACTTAGGAAAGCATATTAGTTTAGGAAGTTATGCACAGGAAGAGGAGGCAAATCAATCTTATCAGCTTGCTGCAAAAGTTCTTTTTGATTCCTTCGCATATACAATTGAGAGCTATCCAAAACATTGTATTCTTTCCTTTCATAAGTGGGTTATTTTAATCAATTTCAAAGACAATCAGATCTATTTCAAGAATCCAATCTATCTTCATAAACGCTACTTCTTCTATTATATAGATACCGATATTAATTTGAGATTTGATGTTGAGGATTTGTTCTATTATGCCAATCATAAGATTCTAAAACGTGGTGGTCATCTCTTCGTGTCCGACTATGGAATGCAGGTAAATATTTTATCTCGCTATGGAATTAAAAATTATGCGGTATGTGGCAGAGATTATGTTTTCATGAATGGAGATACTTATGATTTTAGCTATCATAACATTGCCATCGTGAATAAATACTTCGGTGTTACAAAAATATCGCAAAAAGGTCGAACGCAGTATCTTGCAAAAATTCATATTAACGGAGATTATTTAATCGGTCGGTTTTCAACGGAAAACGAAGCTGCAATTGCCTATAACAAAGCAGTATTATTACTTAAAAACAGTGGATTCATCAGGAATTACCAACAGAATTTCATAGAAAGCATAAACGAAATTACCTATGCCTCGATTTATCAGAAAATCAGAGTATCCAAAAAACTTCTTCACTATATCGAGACTTTAAATATAGCAGAACCAAGTCCGGCGCAAGATAAAAGTTTATAATATTCAAAAAAATTATGGTAATTGTTAACAATTCTTTAATTTTCAAAAAAGACTACCTTTATTTTTTTTATGTGTTATAATATTATTATATTTTTTCTTCTTCCATTTTCATAGTTTGTCAAATTAAAGCCATCTATCCTCTTACAAGCCATTACGGTATCTGCATAATATACCGGCTTGACCATAAGATTATAGATGGCTCGATTTGTTTTATTCCCTTATTTTGTCTTAGTTATGTTATTGTTCTTATTTTGTACTTGTTCTTGTCTTGTTCTTGTCTTGTTCTTGTTCTTGTTCCTGTTTTGTTCTTGTTCTTGTTTTGTTCTTGTTCTTGTTTTGTTCTTGTTCTTGTTCTTGTTCTATTCTTGCATTAATTCAACAGTAAATACAGTTCCTTCTTGATCGCTTTTCGCAGAAATAGTTCCGCCATGCATTTCTATTACGCTTTGTGCAATTGCTAAACCAAGTCCGCTACCTCCCGTTTCACTCGATCTAGAGGATTCTACACGGTAAAACCGCCTGAATATTTGTTCTAAATCCTTCTGTGGGATGATCTCACCATAATTTGTGATATCAATCATTACAGAGGTTTCTTTCTTTTCTAAATTAATATGGATTTTCTTGCCTTCACGGCCATATTTTATCGCATTGCTGATCAGATTAGCAAAAGCTCTGGCTAACAGATCTCCATCTGCCTTGATGATTACCGAGCTATTGGAGGAGACAAAATCATACTCCAATCCGAATTCTGAAAAGCTTGGATAAAATTCGTCCACTAGCTGACTCAATAATTTTACCATATCTACTTGTGTATAATTCGCCTTTACTTCACCGAAATTAAATTTAGTAAAGGTAAACAGGTCCTCAATTAATTTCTCTAAACGCTTCGATTTATTATAGGCAATTTCGAAATATTTCTTTTGAGTTTCCTGCGGCAGCTCTTTGGTTGATACCAGATCAAGGTATCCGATAATAGAGGTTAACGGAGTTCGCAAATCATGCGCCACGCTTGTAATCAGCTCATTTTTAGCATACTCGCTTCTGCGTTCATTTTCCATTATTTTTTTGATATCATCTGCCATATGATTTAATTTGTCTGCAATTAAAGCGAATTCATCTTCGTTTTTTATCTCAATGCGATTGTCTAGATTACCTAACGATATCTCATTGATACCTTCTGACAGTTCTTTAATATAAGTTACAAATTTTTTGGTCAAAAGAAGAAAATAGGTGATGAACAATATAATTCCGGCCGTGATTGAAATAATAGTAATGACTGCCGTGGAAGCTCCTGTCAGTTCATGCGGATTTTTCCTAACGATGATATAGACTCCTATATGAATGATTGCAAGCGATATCAACATATACAGCAGGCTAAGCAGACTGTATAGTACAATTTCAAAGCGAAAACTCTTGAATACATTATTCTTCAATTTTATATCCAACTCCCCATACGGTCTTTATTATTTGTGAATTGCGGGAATCCATCTCAATCTTTTCACGGATTCTTCTAATATGCACCATTACTGTGTTATTTGCTTCAAACATCTTTTCATTCCATACCCGCTCGAAGATATCATCCGTGGAAAACACTCTCCCTACATTACTAGCCAGAAGATATAAGATATCAAACTCGATCGGTGTTAATTTGACGTCTTTACCATAGGTATTAACTTTATGATTTTCTTTGTTAATAATCAAATGATCAAGTACAATTTCTTTATCCAGCTTTTCCTCATGCGAATTTGGATTAAACTTCGTATATCTTCGCAATTGCGATTTTACCCTTGCCGTAAGTTCCAACGGATTAAAGGGTTTAATTACATAATCATCCGCACCGGTTCCAAGACCGATAATTTTATCAAGATCGGTTGACCTGGCGCTTAACATGATAATTGGTATCGTACTGGTCTCACGGATTCGCTTGCACATTGTAAGTCCATCCATTCCTGGCATCATAAGATCTAAAATAACCAGCTTTATGTCCTCTGTTTCCAGCATCTGCAGTCCTTCTCTTGCACTGTTTGCCTTGAAGACACGATATCCTTCGCTAACTAGATGGATTTCTACCAGGTCAGCAATATCTTTATCGTCATCTGTAACCAATATTTGGACTTGTTCCATATCCTTGTTCCTCCCCTGGTACCAGCCTTACGCTTTTGTTCTCTATCTCTATTATATTACCATATGTTTTCTTGTTAATCTTTACTTTTTCCTTAATATTGTTGCTGATATTATGCTTCTATTATAAAACTTTTCTTATGAAGCATCTTTATAATAGAAATTGTTGCATTATGCTTCTGTTATAAAGCCTTTCTTATGAAGCATCTTTTAATAGAAGATTCTTGCATTATGCTTCTATTATTTAGGCCTTTATTATAATGCATATTTATTATAAAGCATATTTACCATAGAATCTTCTCGCATTACACTTCTATTCTTTCACTCTGACATCGCAGATATCTCATTGGTATTTTAATGTCCCCTGCCTATTTTCAACTTATTTTGAAATGATTTATCATTTACATTTCCATCATCGCGTGTTAGAATACAACCTGTGAGTAGCACAGATGGTCGCGCCTGCAAAGGTGAGGAAAGTCCGGGCTTCATAGGGCAGAGT
>JBASOB010000122.1:0-14010 GCA_049657865.1 Mobilitalea sp. | reverse complement strand
GGATAACACTTCACTTTCATCAATATAATCAATTTCAATTGCTTCAAGTATCTGAGCCTCTGCAAAATGTCCAATCCGCACTTTTGCCATAACCGGAATCGAAACTGCTTGCTGAATACTTTTAATCATCTTTGGATCACTCGTTCTAGATACTCCTCCGGCTGCTCTGATATCTGCAGGGATTCTTTCGAGAGCCATAACTGCACAAGCTCCTGCTTCCTCGGCAATTTTTGCCTGCTCCGGTGTCGTAACATCCATAATGACTCCGCCTTTTAACATCTGTGCTAAATTCTTATTTATTTCGTAACGTTGATTCATGTGATATCTCTCCTCTTAGTCTCTTGACGTTGTAATAAACTTGCCTCATTATAGTACCGTTCTGATTGTATTATAAGTATCAGAAACAGATATCTTGATGGTATCAGAATATGGTTATATCAATATCCGCCGGTTAAGTAAAAATGCAAAAAGACCGTTTATCTTCAAAATTGATTGAAGATAAACGGTCTCACTATAAACTTAATTAAACGCAAACTAAAAATTATTATCATGAAAATGTTTATGCTCTTTACCTTCATGACTGTGATAATATTGATCGACTAAATTAACTTTTTTTAACAGTTCACTGTCTTCTAATAATTTTTCTGTAGGCATATCTGCAACTATAGTATGCGTTTCATCAAAAAGAATTGCTCTGTTTGAAATCTCCTGTACAAGTTCAAGGCTGTGCGTCGAAGTAATCAATGTTTTACCTGCCTTATTTAATTGAATTAAGAACTCTACCAGCCACCTCTGTGTTCTTGGGTCCAGTCCATTCATCGGTTCGTCAAGAACAAAAACCTCTGGATTCATAGACATCACGCAGGCAATAGACACCTTACGTTTTTCTCCCCCGCTTAAATGGTACGGAGATCTGTGTTTAAAGTTTTTAATATTCAGTAAATCAAGACAGTCATTTACTCTTTTCTCTACCTCAACTTCATCTAACCCCATCTGCCTGGGACCAAAAGCAATCTCCTCATATACATCCGTACAGAATAACTGAGTATCCGAGTTTTGAAATACAAAACCAATCTTCTTATGAAGTGATTTTGCGAATTTATTATCTTGAAGCTTTTTATGCGTTATTTCCTCATCATTAAATCTGTAGACTCCGCTGTCCGGAGAAATGATGCCGTTGATTAATTTAAGCAACGTTGATTTCCCGCTTCCATTCGGTCCCATTAGTGCGATTGCCTCGCCCTTTTCAATATGCAGGTTAATATTACTTAACGCATTCATACCTTCATATGCATAATTTACTTTATTTATCTCTATCATCTTAAACCCTTTCAAAATACAAGAATATAAATATAATACCAACATTAATTAAGGCATATGCTGCATCTGTCACAGTAAATTTGAACTTATTATAAACATGGTATTCACCTGTGAATCCCCTGCACTCCATCGCATAATACATATCCTCGGACATTTCCTTAGAAATAATAAACATCGTTCCGGCAATACCGGAAAGTGATGCATATTTATTTTTATTTTTACCGACTGACCTTAACTTTAATGCATATAACATATTTAATGTGAAATCTCCAAGCATCACAATATATTTAATTGTGATATCCAGGACAAAGATAAAGATATCCGGAACATAAAATCTCTTCAAGGCACTTGTAATATGACTCCATCTAGTAGAATGGGATAGGATACCAACCGCAGTAATGCTTGCAAATGCTTTTGTAGTAATCATAATGCAGCTGAAACTATTACCCCAAAATATTGCTGGCAGCATAATAACAAAGGTGAAGAAAGCCATAATAAAACTTATCCGGAGTATTTTAACAATCTTATCTGCCTCCATACCGCTAAGAAATAACAGCAGATAAACATTAATAATAATTACAAATAGAAAGCTTCTTGAAATAGAAAGTAGTATCAAAAGCATTAAGGTAAAGACTACTTTAACACTAGCGCTCACCTTATATTTTTCTGGTTTCCCTGAGTCTTGCGTCTTAATTTTAGAAATAACCATAAGTAACGATAGGATACTTTTATTTACAAAAGTATCCTTATCCGATTGCGGTATATAATTTTCATCTTTCAGCAGCCATTCCGGCATACTTACCTGATTTTCTCTGCAATTATTCAATATGATCTCCAGCCTTATCTTTTTTCTTACTACTGATGACTTTAAAAACTATGATTAAGATTGCTACTCCTGCTGCTGCGGACAACAAATAACCTGTCGTATCCGATAATCCACTCACTGCATAATCAGGCATAACAGACTCAAATCGAAATCCATCTTCCATTCCCTTTGGAATAAACCCTAATACATCACCACCGGTCATGACTCCATTTATTTCGTCCATACCCCATTCACCCCACGCGGTACCTGTTGCTAGAAGTCCTAGTGGAGTCAAACAAATCAGAGCAAGAATTAATCCATAGATAGCTTTCGTTTTCTGTTTTGCTCCTTCATAAATTGTACCAGGTGACACCTTCTTAATAAATACAAAGATAGCAACAGTAAATGCAGCTTCCAGTATTCCAGCAACAAGAAGATGTGGAATTGTCATTGCCGGTACTGATATTGATAAAGAATACGGACAATATAACGGCAGTCCTGCTGCATCTTTAAAAAGTAATGGCTGTATGCCAAATTCTATTCCTGCACATAATGCCGCTAAATTAATACCTGCATAGGAACCTAGTGCGATTCCAATATATTCACCTTTATCTGAACTAACTCTGTCTTTTATAAACTTATAGATATAGTATCCGACAAACGGTAATACGAAGGCCATATTAAAACAATTTGCACCAAATGCTAAGATTCCTCCATCACCAAATAGCAGTGCCTGAATCAGAAGAGCTACCGTAACGCTGATACAGGCTGCAAAAGGTCCAAGTAGAATGGCAAGGAGGGTTCCTCCAACCGCATGACCTGTGGTTCCTCCGGGAAGTGGTATATTGAACATCATTAATAGGAAAGAAAATGCAGCTCCAACACCAAGTAATGGTATTTTAGCTTTTGGTATTTCTTTTTTCACCTTGTTTATTGATTTCGTCCATACAGGAACCATTGCCGCACCCATAACTGCACAGGTCGCTGGGCTTAAGTAATTATCTGGAATATGCATTTTATTCTCCCCTTTTATATAAGTATTATAACTCACTATATTATAAAGGATTATATTTACTGTACAAGCCTATGGGGGGGATATAATTTTCATCCTGTTTATTGGGATTTTGTATTGATTACAATACTATTTTTATTAGATTTATCGTGAAATCAGATGTAGTTTACTGTCAGACTAATATTATCCTATGCCCCGGATGGGGATATCGTATAATTATTTAATAAAGCTGTCAATTGCCTTATTTAAATTTTCTATTGCCATATGGTCGCCTGATTCTACTGCATCCACAATGCAATGTTCCAGATGATCCTTTAATATTACTTTCCCTGTATTATTAAGTGCAGCAATCACCGCTGATAACTGTATTAATACCTCACTGCAGTCTTTTCCCTCTTCTATCATACGCTTTACCGATTCAAGGTGCCCACTTGCTCGGGACAATCTATTAATTACAGCTTTCGTATTTTGATGTATATGCTTATGTCCTTGCTCTTCCGTATGGCTGTGTACATATTCCGATCCATCAGATGCCATATGTGTATGAGCAGATTCTGCTTCCTTATTCAGTTTATTCATGCTCCTACCTCCCCCTCACATATTGTTTTATTTGATTCATCGTAAATCAATCAATTAAAGTATCTGCTACTTTCCTATAAAACAATATTGTATCTGTTTTCCATCGCACTTATATGCATTAATTCAATTGTCAATTGTATCATATTAACAACCATGCCTTTCTCTCTACCTGCAAACTTTGGGCTGCAGGCACAAAGTTGCGTGTGTGAAAGAGTCATCTTTCACGCTAGTTACTATCCAATATATTCACATGCAGCTAATGCTGCAATCGAACCATCGGAGGCAGCTGTTGTTAATTGTCTTATTGCTTTTGTTCTAGTGTCTCCGGCAACAAAAATACCTGGCACATTCGTTCTGCAATCTTCGGTTGCTACGACATATCCATTCGCGTCCAGGTCGATTAAATCATGGAAGATAGCATTCTCCGGCATTTGTCCGATTGCAATAAATAAACCGCTGATTTTTAGCTCTGATTCTTCCTTCGTTTCCTTGTTATTGATTCTGATGCCTTCTAACATCTCGGTACCTATTAATTCAATAATATTTGAGTTTAGGATAAATTCAACATTATCTTTTCCCTTCAAGGACAGTAATATTTTCTCTTCTCCTCGGAAGGTATCTCTTCTATGTATGATGTAGACTTTACTGCAATAAGAGGATAAGAAAAGCGCATCTTCTAACGCTGTACTTCCACCACCATTCACTGCTACTTCCTTCCCTCTAAAAAAAGGGCCATCACAGGTTGCGCAATAGGAGATTCCATGTCCAATCAACTCAGTTTCTTTTTCTAATCCAAGCGGTCTGAACTTTGCTCCTGTCGCTATGATAACCGTCTTTGCTGCATACTGATTGTGATCAGTAACTACGATTTTCTCCTCTTCCTCCAACTTGATTTCAAGCACCTTTTCTAATTTTATCTCGGCTCCTAATTCTTGTGCTTGTTCATATAGGTTTGTCGAAAATTCATAGCCCGAGATACTCTTGATTCCTGGATAATTCGCTATTTCAGGTGTACTGACAATCTGCCCGCCATATACATTAGCCTCTAGCACTAACACTTTCTTTCCAGCTCTGGCACCATATATCGCAGCTGATAACCCAGCAACCCCTGCTCCTATAATCACAATATCATACATCTGTCTTCCTCTTTTCTTTCCATTTCACATCAAATAATACATTATTGTACTCCATTTAATTGTATGCAATCAATAGTTAGATATTATACGATTTCTGAAAATATGTCAAGTTTTTTATGCTTGTCTGTTACTACTTATTAATCATTTTCATAAATTGCTCTTATAAATCATTTTAACTTATCTATACTTATGATTTATCTTCCTCAATTTATTCTTATGACTCATATTACTTACCTTACTTGCTTATTTGCCTTATTTGCTTATTTATATACTTACTTATTTGCTTACTTATTTATTACTTCTCTATATTTCCACAATATTCATATATCCTTCTGCGTCAAACGTCACCTCACCTAAGCAAACTTCTCGGTGGAACCCTTTTCCCTCAGGATACTTCTCAAGTGGGGTAGCAAAACGATGATATGCGATTAAGTATCGATTTTCTTTCGGTACTTTATAAATAGAATGATGCCCTGTTCCAAGCACATTTTTCTCTATCCTCTTTGAGAGAATTGTATGATGTAAGACAACAGGTCCATAAAGGGTATCCGCTGTGCCATAATTCACATGATAATCTTCACTGCCTGTGTCATCACAAGACCAGGTAAAGTGATATTTATCATTTCTCTTAATTACGGTTACTGCTTCTCTGAAATCCTTTAATCCATCAATATTTTTCATTGTCTCAATACAGATATCCATCATATTGTCTTCTAGTCTGACAATCGCTCCTGCTCCGTTTCCAAACAACAGATAATAGTTCCCATCCTCTTCGTAGATGGATGGATCAATCACCTGGCTTACTTCAACACCTGTGCCTTGCAGCATTTCTGGTGATAATAATGGTTTCAGTCCTGCCGTAAAAGGACCTACCGGTGTCTCTGCCACTGCACAACCAATACAGGAAATTCCATCTTCTCTTTTTCCACAGAAATAGAAATAGTACTTTCCGTTTCTTTCTGCAATTGCCGGAGCCCAGGCACAGCCGACTGCCCAAGGCACCTGATTGGAATTCAAATCAAGCAGTATGCCCTCGTCCTTCCAATCAATCAGATTCTCAGAAGAAAAAGCTTTGAACTTTGATCCCGACCAGTTTACGAAACCGTCTGACGTCGGATAGATATAATAAGTATCGTTAAATTTAGCAATATCAGGATCTGCATACAATCCTTCAATGACTGGATTCTTCCTGCCATAAACCTCCCTGAGCCGTTCATATTCTAAGACAGACAGACTAATTACAGTTCCGTGTCGCTTCTTCTTTCCCATATAATATTCTTCCTGCTCCATAATCTGAAACTTCCCGCTTGACAAATCCTTTGTAACCAAAGGTAAATATCCACCCTCTATTGCATATTGATCTACCAATAGGCACCATTCCTCTTTGTCCGCTAACCAAAAGATGATTGGTCCCTCTACTCCTGACAGTTCACTTAAAGCAGTGGAGTCTACTTGTGAAAAGCTATCTTTCTCCAGTGAAATACTTCTATCCATGCAGATATTTTTGGATGTTTCATCCTTATAAAAGCGATAATAATAGCTTCCTTCTTTAATAATTGTTGTATCAATTACATGATTTTCTCTTTCCATGTATTTTTCAGGATTAGTAAAACGAATAAAATCTTCTGTATACGATGCATAAATACGTTGCTTGGCTTCTTGTTCTCCGTCTTCCTTCACCATAGATGCCCAAAAAACAAAAAACGCCTTTTTCTCTTCGTCGTAGATTGCTTCCGGTGCCCATACGCATCCAGCTCCCGGTATTCCGACCTCGCAACTTCTTTCCTTTGACCAATGAATTAAATCGCTTGACTCCCATATAATAATATTTCTACTGCCGGTATATTGCGCTGTCTGCCAGCCTTTTTCATTTGCTATCCTTAAATCCGTAGCAATAATATAATATTTCTCCTCCTTAGGAGACCTTATAATAAAGGGATCTCGGACACCCTTTTCTCCAATGCCGGACAGAAGTACCGGCTTGCCTTCCTTCAAATCTTCCCAGTGAAGTCCATCCTGACTGATTGCAAAATATATCTGCTCTCCTTCTTCGCTTTCTCCTCTAAAATGTATGAATAAATATCCTTCTTTTTGCATCATTTTTTCTTCCCCCATAGTTCATCTATTTTATAGAACAAAATTATCATATCATCCTGATTTTGGGCAAAGGTGTCAATCACCTGCCTGCGGATAAATCTTTCTTGCTTCAATCCTAATACTTATAATTACAGTTACTTGTTACTCCTGTTATTTCTATTATTATTTCCATTTCTTATTATTATTTCTATTATTATTTCTATTGCTGTTCCTGTTGCTGTTCCTGTTGCTGTTCCTGTTGCTGTTGCTGTTCCTGTTGCTGTTCCTGTTGCTATTCCTATTCCTATTCCTATTGATTATTATAAATGAAAATCGAATGAAAATATACAAAAACCTTTATTATAAAGATGTTCAATTATAAATTATTCATCAATTAATTATCAGGCACATTACTTTTTATTACAATTCAAATCATTTTATATTTCCTATTATTCCTTACATTTTACCACACTTATTATTTTGTAAAAATATGTTTCACGGTATCTTTACACTTATTATAATCAAATGTATAATATAATCAATAATTTGATCTGCAAAGAAGTATTTCTTTTGTTTATCAATATCAATAAATCATAAGAAAGGTAAGGATACCAATTATGACATATCCTAAAATTAAAACAATTAAAAACAATCCTTCACTTGATGGGCTGGCAATGTTCGTACCTAACGTAATTTTTTCTAAAATTGCAGATGTTACATTAACCATGCAGCTCATGATTCCTTGGCACAATAATACGAATGGGGACAGCATTCCTCGCAGACCACTCATCGTTTTCCTTCAGGGCAGCGCATGGACTTCTCCTGATGTAAATTATGAGATACCACAGCTTGCCGAATATGCGAGAAAAGGTTATGTTGTCGCTACTATCACCCATCGCAGTTTTGTTGATGGATATCCTGCTCCCGCATTCTTACAAGATACTAAGACTGCAATCCGATTTCTTCGCAAAAATGCTGATTTATATGGCATTGATCCGAACCGGGTATGTTTCTGGGGTACTTCCTCCGGTGGTAATACCTCCTTACTGGTTGCTCTTACGGGGGATGATCCAAGATATAAAACAGAGGAGTATTCAACATTTTCAGATAGTGTCAACATCGCAATCGATTGTTTTGGTCCTACCGATTTAGTCACACTTTTTTCAGGAATAGATGAAAATCCAGATCCAAATCTTGATTTTCGTAAACTAGTCAATGACGATCTATCCAGTACTGGACTTTTAAAAGAAATTAGTCCTCTACGCTTATTAGAAAAAGATGTGAAGTATCCACCCTTGCTCTTATTGCATGGTGATGCTGATATGCTAGTTCCTTACGAACAGAGCGTCGATATGTATAAAGCTCTGATTGATCTTGGAAGTGATGCTGAGATGATCTGCATCGAGAATGCTCCACATGAGGATTCCTTCTGGAGCCAGGAACTGCATGCTGAAATTCTAGATTTTATACAAAGGAAGTTATAAACATCAAAAAACCGGTTGTGAAGGTAAGAAATACCTTTTCAACCGGTCTTTTATTAAGCTATATTTCCAAATACTTGAAATATTATATTTTAAGCACTTGAATTTTATGACTTATTGATAACATGCATTTCGATATTTTTCAAGATAGCCGTATGATAATAATCCAATTATGCATTCAATCTTGCTTCAAGCGCATCAAGCTGAACATGTAATTCTTTTGGAAGTTTATCTCCATAATTAGCATAATGCTGTCTTATAGAAGCAACTTCATTTAGCCACTCGTTCTTATCAACTTTAAGTAATTCTTTGATTTCTGTCTCATTAATATCTAATCCGTTAAGATCAATTGCATCAGAAGTTGGCATGAAACCGATCGGTGTTTTAACAGCTTTACCGGAACCGGAAGTTCTCTCGAAAATCCATTTAAGTACACGGCTGTTATCTCCGAATCCTGGCCATAACCACTTACCATCCTGATCCTTACGGAACCAGTTAACATAGAATATCTTAGGTAATTTGTCTTCGGTGGATCTTGTTCCAATGGTAAGCCAATGCTGTAAATAATCACAAATGTTATATCCAAAGAAAGGAAGCATAGCAAATGGATCACGACGAACCTGACCAATATTATTGGAAATTGTTGCAGCTGTAATCTCTGAACCCATGATAGAGCCTAAGAACACACCATGTTTCCAGTCAAAACTCTCATGAATAAGTGGAATCGTACTTGGACGACGGCCACCAATTAAGATAGCTGAGATTGGAACGCCTGTAGGATCTTCCCAATCAGAAGCAATTGCAGGACACTGATTTGCAGGTGCTGTAAAACGAGCATTTGCATGTGCAGCAGGAGTTGTTGATTCTGGAGTCCAGTCATTGCCTTTCCAGTCGATCAGATGAGCTGGTGCTGGTGTTCCAATACCTTCCCACCATACATCGCCATCATCGGTAAGAGCAACATTAGTAAATATTGTATTCTTCTCGATACTGTGCATTGCATTTGGATTTGAATCAAGTGAAGTTCCTGGAGCAACTCCAAAGAAGCCTGCTTCTGGATTGATTGCATATAAACGTCCGTCTTCGCCAAACTTCATCCAAGCGATATCATCTCCAACTGTTTCAACTTTCCAGCCTGGAATTGTAGGAACAAGCATAGCAAGATTTGTTTTACCGCAAGCACTAGGGAAAGCGCCTGTTACATATTTCTTATTTCCTTCTGGATCCGTAAGACGAAGAATAAGCATATGCTCTGCAAGCCAGCCTTCATCACGAGCAATTACGGATGCAATACGAAGTGCGAAACATTTCTTACCAAGTAATGCGTTACCGCCGTATCCTGAACCAAAGGACCAAATCAGTCTTTCTTCTGGGAAGTGGCTAATAAATTTCTTGTCAATTGGTGCACATGGCCAAGAGGTATCTTTCTGTCCTTCTTCAAGAGGTGCTCCTACGGAATGTAAACAAGGTACGAATTCTCCGTTGCTGCCAAGGCTTTCAAGAACTTTTGTACCCATACGGGTCATGATACGCATGTTAACAACAACATAAGGGCTATCTGTTAATTCAATACCAATCTTCGATATCGGTGAACCAATCGGACCCATGGAAAATGGAATTACATACATCGTTCTTCCCTTCATGGAGCCTTTATAAACACCTTTCATCGTAGCTTTTAATTCGTCAGGATCAACCCAATTATTAGTAGGGCCTGCTTCTTCTTTCGTTTTTGAAGCTATAAATGTCCTATCTTCCACACGAGCAACATCGGATGCATCACTTCTAAATAAATAACATCCTGGACGTTTCTCGGGATTCAATTTGATTGCCATGCCCGTATCAACCATTAACTTTAATAAGCGTTCGTTCTCTTCATCAGAACCATCACACCAATGAATCTCATCTGGTTGGCACATATCTGCCATTTCTTTTACCCAATCTTGTAACTTTTTGTTTTCTGACATATAAATCTCCTCTCAACTAAATATTTTATATTGTTGGATTTTAAAAAACATGTTTCACACCAATATTCGTAAAAAATATTGATATAGAAAAAAGCTTTATAGCATATATTAACAGATAGTTAAAACTATATCAATTGTTTTCTCTTTAATATTCGCTCTTTTTTCATCCTTTTTTTATCAATAATTATTTTTCTTTTTTCTCTTCATTATTGTACCAAAAATCAAGCAATTTAGTACTATTTAAGATATCTGCTGTTCATGAAACAAACTAGAAATCACTGCATCATAATCAGACAGCCTTTCTGCTTTCTTAATCTTTTTCGCATATTTTGCATTATTTGAAAATGCATCCATCATATAGAACCATAATTCCTTCATTTTACATAAAACAGGCCTATCTCCAAAGTATATACTCTTATAACCTTCATAAATCATATCATGAAACTCTTTCAATAACTTAATATCAAATTTATTTTCATTCTTAATATCACCGATCAGTCCTGGATTGGCTATTAACCCTCTACCAAACATTATGCTATTTACATCAGGAAAATCCATAACAAACTTCTTATAATCTTCAACTGTAACTAAATCTCCATTGTAGCAGACGGGATTTTTACTTAAGCTCAACGCATCCCCAAATACCTTCGTGTTCGGTTTATTCTTATAAAAATCTTTTTGAATTCTTGGATGAATAATCAGCTCTTTTACTGGGTATTTGTTGAATATATCAATCAGTTCATAGAATTCTTCTGGCTGATCTTTTCCAATTCTTGTTTTAATTGAAATTTTCATGTTCAATTCCGAATAAATCTTATCCAAAAACACATCGAGATCTTCTCTTTTCGCCAGAAATCCCGATCCTCTGTTCCTTGCCACTACCGTTCCTGATGGGCACCCCAGATTCAAGTTAATTTCACCGTATCCCATCACCTTTATTTTATTAGCAGTATGAATAAAATCTTCCGCATTATTCGTTAATAATTGGGGTATTAAAACCAGTCCCTGATTATGTTCCGGCTGAATATCATTCAATTCTTTAGTTTTAAAGCGGTCGCTTCGATTCGCGGCAATAAATGGGGAAAAGTATTTATCAACATTATGAAAACAAATATTATGAGCGTTTCTATAGATATACCCCGTCAAGCCTTCCATTGGTGCAAAATAATAATTCATATATTTTATAACTCCTTTTATCTTTATCTGAAATTTATCAGGTAAGCCCTAACGCGATCTGTTTCTTAAAGAATAATGGAATAAGCTGCAATCACAATTACTGTACTAAGTAATGTCCCAAGCAGATAATATTCCGCAAATTTTTTATCCTTTGATATTTTATCATAACGTGCGACCGATTTCGCTGTCAGCACTAATCCAATTGCTGCGTATTGTCCAATCAACAAAAAGAATAAAATTATGATACGCTCTAGGAATCCGATAAATCCACCAGCCTTGTTATCATTATCGCCGTTTTTTTCTTCTATTTTATCCTCCGGCTTATACATCGACAGCATACGTTTTATCGTTATATTAGCTGGTTTGTAGATGATCAGAACCAGTACTATCCATGAAATATTCCCTAGCAGTTCAAATCCAGTAATCCGGTAAAATTCTTCTGCAACAGGTACCAGATTAAATTGATAGCCATTCCTTGCCATAATATAGGCAGCAATTGCCAATGTCAAGAGGTGGACTGCCTGATCGATGAGGTACATTTTTCGTTCTGCATAGATCGAATTCGGATGCTTTTTCCAATATTTCATATAACAGTATTTTAGGATATCAATTGCTGCATGCGTTAATGAAATTATTAATACGGATATTAACATCTCATAGGTAAATACAGGTAAGATAACCACCAAAAATGCAGCCAAATAGAAAATACAGTGTCTAATTAATTTGCGAATTCTTTCTTTTTTCTGACTAGCCAACACCTCACTTTGAAAATAGTAATCTCCGAGGATATGTGCCAGTAAATAAATCAAAAAATACAGCTTAAACATCCTGTCTCCTCCTTATTTCTGCTAAGGCCTCTGAAACTGTGCTCTTTGCTTCTTTATAGGTGTAATAATTTGCGTTTGATAAGCTTTTTTGAACACTGGACTGAGTGATAGATAAGCTATCCGCTGTCTTAATTTGATTTTCCTCATTATGAATATAACCTTGAATTATTTCTCTTTGTCGCTCCGTCCAATTATTTTTTATCACCGTTTCTAAAGCTAAAACTGTATTTAGAAGTTTTAATATCGACGCATTCTCATTATCTGACATTATCATGATACTTGATTCCGGTGCTTTACTCTTTTTTTCATTCATCTTTAAGAATTCAATTGCATCACGTGCATAATAATAAGCCGGTCCATCCGCTCCAAGTGGTATATCCGGGTTAATATCAGTAGTCAGGTCTCCGATTCCTATTCCGTACCTGATTTCTATCGGATATATCTCTGCTTCAATCTCCGAAATAATATTCATTACATTTACTCCACACTCAAGTACTCCCTGAAACTCATCCCCAAGTGTAATCATGAATTTAGAAACGATATCCTCTGTATATTTTATATTTATTTCATTTAATATTGCTTGTAATTTGATTTGAATTTTCTTTCTTTCCTCAAGCTGTTTGGATTTCTTAATATCTCCGATGATTGCTATATATTGATTTTTAATAGAAATAAAAAACATAGTAAACACCTCCTTACTTGAAATTATACTCCATATCCTTTATAGATTCAATCTTTTTATTCATTCAAGGATGAATATATTTATTATATTCACTTATAGATGAATACGTTCATTTTATTCATCTATAGATGAATCTATTTGTTATATTCACTTTTGAATGTATTCATTTATAGAGGAATCTATTTGTTATATTCACTTTTGAATGAGTATAATTATCCTATTCACTCATAGATGAATACTTTATATTTATGTCCTCTCAGATGAATATGTGTTTTTTTATCAGAAAAGCTCTTGATTCTACTTGATGTAGGAGTCTAAGAGCTTTTCCATTTATATAACTCACCTAATTATTTTTAAACCAAAATTATGTAAGAACTGTAATCAATGAATAGCAGTCCCTTTATATCCATTCAGGAATAATTCAAATTTATCCATTGCTATCTTAAGTTCATCGAGCCTCGGAAGGTAGACAATCCTAAAGTGATCCGGTTCTCTCCAATTAAAGCCCTTACCATGAACCATTAGGATATGCTGTTCTTTTAGGAAATCTAAAACAAACTTCTCATCATCAAGAATCTTGTATCTCTTTACATCAATTTTGGGGAAGATATAAAATGCTGCCTTCGGTTTTACTGCAGTAATGCCTGGGATGCTGTTCAGCCTTTCTGTTATATATTCTCTCTGCTCATATATTCTTCCACCTGGAATCAGTAAGGTATCTGCACTTTGTTGTCCTCCAAGAGCTGTCTGAATGATCTGTTGTGCCGGAACATTAGAGCATAGACGCATTGAGGAGAGCATGTTAAGCCCTTCAATATATCCTTTTGCCTTTGATTTGTCACCGCTTAAGCACATCCATCCTGCTCGAAAGCCTGCAATCCGGTGTGACTTAGAGAGTCCGTTAAAAGTTACGACCATAAGATCCGGAGCAAGAGATGCAATGGATACATGC
>JBASOB010000121.1:0-5475 GCA_049657865.1 Mobilitalea sp. | reverse complement strand
CTGTTTTTAAAAAAAAAGTCAGATTATTCATTCTGAATAATCTGACTTTAAAATTATGTTTTACTAATAATATAGTTACTTATAATATTACAATTTAGAATATGCTTACTAAGCACATGTTAACTTATAATATTATGGCTCAGAATATGCTTACTAAATAAATGTTAACTTATAATATTATGACTCAGAATATGCTTATAATATGCTTGCAAAATACATATTAATTTATAATACAACTCAGAATATGCTTACTTCTAACATAATTACTTATCATATGTCTGCTCATCATATTCCTAACGATTCTATTTATTATGACGATTCTTTTGTAAAAATTCAGGAATCTTAATTCCGCTTGGATCAGTATTCGTGTTCGCCGGTGCTTTTGCAGGCTGGCTTACTACTGGACGTCTCACAGGATCCGTTTGATAGTTAAAGGTGGATGTTGGCGTTGGTGCAGAATAAGAAGACTGACTAGGTGTAGCTGGCTGGCTAGGTACGCTATAGCTGCTGCTTCCAGTATAAGTTCTTACATTTATCTCGGGTTTTATCGTAGGTCTGATTGTATTATTAGTACCCGGTACCGGATGTCTTAGGAATTCAGGTGTCTTAACCATTTCCTTACTTCTTGTATCAAGCCCGGTTGCAATTACGGTAATCGTTGCTGTATCTGGATTTACGTCATCATACATAGCACCAAAGATTATATTAGCAGCATCTCCTGCTAATTCTTGAACCATAGTAGCAGCTTCATTTGCTTCAATCAAGCTGATATCACCGGAAATATTAATAATTACATGGGAAGCACCTTGAATTGTAGTCTCGAGAAGTGGACTGGTAATTGCTTGCTTCACAGCATCAATACACTTATCATCACCAATACCAAGACCGATACCGATATGAGCAACACCTTTATCCTTCATTACAGTTTGTACATCTGCGAAGTCAAGGTTGATTAATCCAGGTACATTAATTAAATCAGTAATACCCTGAACACCCTGCTGTAATACTTCATCTGCTTTTCTCAAAGCATCCGGCATTGTTGTTCTGCGGTCTACGATTTCTAATAATTTATCATTAGGAATCACAATCAAGGTATCTACATGCTCTTTTAAACGATCAATTCCATTTACTGCATTCGCCATACGGGTCTTTGCTTCGAATTTAAAAGGTTTTGTAACGATACCTACTGTTAAGATTCCCATATCTTTTGCAATCTGTGCAACAACAGGTGCTGCACCTGTACCGGTTCCACCACCCATACCACAGGTAACGAAAACCATATCAGCGCCTTTTATAATTTCAGCTAATTGTTCTCTGCTCTCTTCTGCTGCTTTTTGTCCAATCTCTGGCTGTGCTCCAGCGCCAAGACCTTTTGTAAGTTTTTCACCAATTTGAATACATTGCGGAGCCTTGCAATTTTTCAGATGCTGTTTGTCGGTATTGACACAGATAAAATCAACTCCGACGATATTCTCTTCTATCATTCGATTAACGGCGTTGTTACCTGCTCCTCCCACACCTATTACCAGTATCTTTGCAGTGGTATCCGCCTCATTTGTTCTAATCTCAAGCAAGGTCAATTCCTCCTTTATCGTAATAACTTCTATTATTTTCGTCTACGAATTCCCTTTAATTTTTAATCTTATTATTTCTTAAAACCACATCATAATGGAACAAAATCTTATCTAGATACAAATTATAGTGTTCCCACAATCCTACTTTATATAATATCTTTTAACTCCTAAATAATCAAGTATAATTTTTAAAAAATATAAATTATTTCAGACATTTCTCTTTATTCTGCTGTTTTCTTTGGTTTCGCAATAATTGTATCTGTTCCTTTTACATAATTTCTCATATCCAGAGTAATTTTCATGCCTTTTGCTTCTTCCAAAATATTCTTTAATTGGGAAAGAACTTCATCATATGTGCTTTTCTCGCCGAGTAATATCGTAATATCTCCGCAATCAAAGGTTACCTCATTTTTAGTATTAATTGTAATCGTATCGACATCAAGTTCAAACTTATCTATTAATTGAGCCAGATCTATGA
Source organism: Mobilitalea sp. (assembly GCA_049657865.1). GTDB lineage: Bacteria > Bacillota > Clostridia > Lachnospirales > Lachnospiraceae > Mobilitalea. The sequence goes on along the minus strand of JBASOB010000121.1, from coordinate 3,423 downwards.
TGATATCAAATAGTTCATCATTTTGAACCACCAATTTTTCATTTAATACAATTTTACTGAACTCTAGTCCATTTATCATTGGAACATCCTCCAACTGCTTGGAGGAACTTTCTATCACAATTCCATCTTTATCAAAGTATAGGTATTCTCCCATAAATTCCACGCATCCCGATATCATCTTTTCATATACATAGACGGTAAGCGAGTGATTATCCGTAATATCCAATTCTATTTTTTCGACAAAAGGTATGGAAGCATCTTCAAAATAGGAATATTTCAGATATAGATAAAGTAAGTTATGATCTTGTTTTGTCTGTATCAATTGATTCGTAATCTGCTCCGTGGTATATCGTTTCGATCCAACGACATTAACGTTTTTTATGTCAAATGCAAATAGGAAAGCTGCAACAGGAATTCCAATCACCAGTATAAGAATGATTGTTTTGTGGAATATCCTTTTTGGTACACTACTTACATTTCTTTGTCGATATCTGCTCATTTTCAACTCCTACGAAGTATTTTGAATATTACCCCATGCTCTCCCTTTTGTGACAGGCCGCTATTCCCCCTTAATTTGATTAGAAACACTAAGTACGATTCCCATTTCAAAAAGAAGAACTAAAACCGAACTACCTCCATAACTGATAAATGGAAGTGGAATACCGGTTGATGGAATAGTATTAGTAACAACTGCAATATTGATTAATACCTGTACCGCAATATGTGCCAGTACTCCGGTAGCAATTAAAGCTCCTGACAAATCCGGTGCATTGATTGCTACAATGAAAATGCGCCATACCAATAAAATAAACAGTAATATTACTGCAAATGCTCCGAATAATCCCAATTCTTCACATATAACAGAAAAAATCATATCATTATGAGCTTCCGGAATAAATCCCATCTTCTGCATGCTTTCTCCGAGACCCTTACCGAATACTCCACCCGAAGCTATTGCATATAAACCCTGCAGAATCTGATAACCTTTCGCTTCGCCCTCTACATTCAGCCATATCTTAATACGATCGGAACGATAAGATACAAAGAATACAAAGATTGAACCAATACCCGTCAGTAAAATACCTGAAATGATAAAATATATTTTCCTTCGACTTGTAACAAAACATATCGCTACCATGATTACGCCGGCAATTAACGCCGTCGAAAAGTTTTCTATTACGATAAGCCCTACCAGTGGCGCGATAAATAGAAGTACTCTCAGGAATCCGCTGAATTTATCCAGTTTTTTTGGTGCTAAGCTTACAATATATGCAGTAAATAGGATAACTGCAATTTTAGACAGCTCGGAGGGCTGAAATCTTCCTAGTGATCCGAGACTGATCCAACGTCTTGCACCATTAATTAATTTGCCAAAGAACAATACATAAACCTGTAAAAACATACAGACAACATATAGTATAATTACCGGCTTTATTTTGATTAACGGTAGATTTTTGAAGATCAAATGATAATCAATTTTAGATACAAAAAGCATGACCATAATTCCTGCTCCGGCGAAAAGTGCTTGTCGTTCCAGATAATAAGTCGGATCAAGCATTTCCTTCTGAGCAGTATAAGAACTAGTACTATAAATCATAACCAAGCCAAAGCATACTAGAAACAGCACCAGAAATAATAAGCTATAATCAAAATAGCTATGCATTCTTCTGTTATTTACTTCTTTGACTGTTCTGCTCATATTTTTGTACTCCCGGCTTATTAAAGCATTTCCCTAACGTATTCCTTAAACAATTTACCTCGCTGCTCGTAATTCTCAAACATTCCCCAGCTAGCACAGGCCGGTGACAATAATACCGCATCCCCTGATACTGCTTTTTGAGCACATACTTTTACCGCTTCCTTCAAATCCTCTACCATGATGATATTCGTAAATCCATGGCGTTTGGCTGTATCTGCAATAATATCTCTCGTTTGTCCTAGCAATACAAGATATTTCACTTTCCCCTGAAAGGATTCTATCCACGAATCAAATGGAATTTCTTTATCATATCCACCGCCAATGACAATCGTAGGAGTTCTCATCGCTTCCACGGCTTTTATAGATGCATCCGGATTCGTTCCTTTGGAATCATTATAGTAAGTTACGCCGTTAATCGTTTCTACGTATTCAATGCGATGTTCCACTGCCTGAAAATTCTTAATGGCGGTTTGAATAAATTCCATTGGAATTCCCATCTTAATTGCAATTCCTACAGCAGCCATTACATTCTCAAAACTATGTTTGCCCAGAATTTTAAGTTCATTCACATTGCATACCAATTGTATTTCATCATTCTCGGAATACATGATATCTTCGCCCTTAAGATAAAGACCGTTTTTAAGTATCCTGGTGCTGCTGAAATATAGAACATTCGTCTTCAGTCTATCTCCCATTTTACGAAGCTCTTCATCTTCATAATTAAGGATACAATATTCTGATTTTGTTTGATTTCTCGCTACATTTTCCTTAGCAGCAATATAATTTTCCATCGTATAATGACGGTTTAAATGATCTGGCGTAATATTTAGAATTGCACTAATATCTGGTTTAAAGGTATCAATGGTCTCAAGCTGAAAGCTACTTAACTCAATTACGCTTACTGCCTGATCGGTTGCCTCCATTGCGATATCCGTATATGGATTGCCTATGTTACCCACTACATATACTTCATCAAAATAGGTATTCATAATCTCACCTACCAAAGTAGTAGTTGTCGTCTTACCATTCGTTCCGGTAATTCCAATTATTTTACCTTTTGCATAACGGTACGCGAGTTCAATTTCACCCCAGACCGGAATTTTCTTTGCTGTAATCTGGACAACCTGAGGATGGTCAAGCGGAACCCCTGGGCTGATGATAAGTAAATCAAGAGAATTAATCAGGTCCTCTGAAATTTCACCAAGAATTAATTCAAAATTCTTGTTTGTGTCAAATTTATCAGCGAAATCCTCCTTGGTTAATGCAGTATTGGAGTCAAATAATACGACCTTGGCATCTTGCTTCTGCAATAATCTGGTAGCTGATATGCCACTTTTCCCAGCACCAAATACCAATACTTTTTTCCCTTTTAGCAACATTATTATTCCTCCCATGATGTAAATTCAAATATAATTTTTACACGATAGCCATCAAGGCAATCAGACATAAGATAACCGTAATGATCGTAAATACCGCTACAATTCTTGTTTCTGACCATCCGCATAATTCAAAATGATGATGAATCGGTGCCATCTTAAATATTCTTTTTCCATGCGTTAATTTAAAATAACCTACTTGAAGTATCACAGAAAGTACTTCGATCAAATAGATCACTGCTATAATCAAAATAAATAAAGGCATTTTCAGCATATAAGCGGTAGAGGCTACAAATCCTCCAAGCGCAAGGGAACCGGTATCTCCCATGAATACTTTTGCTGGATATA
>JBASOB010000120.1:0-4830 GCA_049657865.1 Mobilitalea sp. | reverse complement strand
GGTCTTATTAGTCATGCCACAGGATATTCAAGCCCCCAAAGGCCGTCTGATCTTACCTCAGATGCAGACACTCAGAGAACTTCTGGATAAAAAATGCATTATAGTCAGCTGCACTGCAGATAAATATGAAGAAGCATTAACAAGTATGAGAAAACCGCCAAAGCTGATCATCACTGACTCACAGGTATTTCAGATGGTATATGATAAGAAACCGGAAGAAAGTCTGCTGACCTCCTTCTCGGTATTATTTGCCAGTAATAAAGGAGACATCGATTACTTTGTAAAAAGTGCTGCCGTGCTTGATACGCTTACGGAGAAATCTAAAGTGTTAATTGCAGAAGCCTGTACGCATGTCCCACAGACAGAGGATATCGGAAGGGTTAAAATTCCTGCTATGCTACGTAAAAAAGTTGGAGAAGGCATTACCATCGTTAATGTAAGTGGCAATGACTTCCCTAAGGATTTATCCGGGTATGACCTTGTAATCCAATGCGGAGCATGCATGTTTAACCGCAAATATGTCATGAACCGCCTGGATCAGGTGAAAAATCAGAATGTGCCCATGACGAACTACGGAATCGTAATTGCTTATTTAACCAATATTTTGGATAAAATAGCAATCGTATAATTAACGTGATAAAAACCAGATACGGAGGAATGCAAACATTCTGACAGTAGCTGGTTTTTCTTTGTTTTTACGAAACCGATGATAGGTATGTATTTACTGAAATATAGTATATTATGACTATGAAATAGAGGAAAGACATGATAAGATGGGGATAGTGGATTTCGTGAGGAGGCTGTTACATGGCTAAGGATAAAAGTGAAACAGAACAATATCATATTGGAATAGCAATTAAATATTTCCGGCAAAAGTATAATATATCCCAAGGTGAATTATGTGAAGGATTATGTTCTGTTACTACGCTCTTCCGAATTGAAGTAGGGGAACGCACCGGAGATGTTCTGTTGCTTCAGATGCTATTTGAACGACTTGGAAAGAGCCAAAATGAATTTGAACTGATCCTATCAGATACGGATTATGAGCTGATCAAAATGCGCGGAGAAATCGAACGTAAAATCAAGGATAAGAACTTGGAGTTGGCACGAAAACTGCTCGAAGCATATGAGAAAAGAACAAATCAGGAGACTACAGTCGAGAAGCAGTTTATCGCAAAGAATAAAGCCTTTTTATATGAATTAGAGGGTGGCAATGCGGAAACAGTAATCCAATTATTGGTGGAAGCGATTACGTATACGGTACCACATCTGGGAACAAAAGCAATCAAAGATCATTATTTGGGAAAGACAGAATTAAAAATTATGATTGATATTATAGATCGTTTGATATCTCTTGGTAAAAAAGAGGATGCAAAAGAAATTATAGTCAAGATAATGGAATATCTTGATTTGCAAAATTCGATTGAAGCAGATAAAGAGCTTTATCCCAAACTTGCAGTTATGGCTTCTGGTATCTTTATTCAGGAGAAAGAGCTGGAAAAAGCACTGGAAATCTGCAATCGAGGGATTGTCAAATGTAAAGGCAGTCGAAAATTAGAGTTTCAAGGAGAACTAGCAGCAATCAAGGCTGGTATTTTAGAAACTACTTATAAGAAAGAAAATATCTGGGAGCAGCATAAAAAAGAATGCCTACAGTATTACCTGCAGGCTTATTATGTGTATGAATTTTATGAAGAACAGGACAAGGCAGAAAATCTTAGAGAATATCTGAAGGGGGAATACCAATGGGCATCTACCGATTAGGAGAAATTATTCGGATGACTAGGAAATCTCTTTCCATCACTCAAGAAAAACTCAGTGAAGGTATTTGTTCTCTAGAGACACTGTCCAGAATGGAAACTGGAAAGCAAAATCCGAATAAAGACACCTATGAACTATTAATGCTTCGGATGGGCCGCATTGGAGAAAGAGCCTATTCGATGCTTTCTATTACTGATTTAAAAGTATTGGACAAGATTCAATTATTTAATGACTGCATCCAGTTATATGACTACAACCAAGCAGAAATTGAGTTGAAAGAACTAGAAGGTATACTTGGGAATTCAAGATTGGATAAACAATTCCTGCACAGAGCGAAAAGTATCATCAATTATTATTTATATGGAACCTCCGTGGAGGAGTTTCTTGAGGGTTTACAGAAGGCAATCCGATTAACGATCCCTAAATACGGTGAGATTTCCTTGTGCAACTGGATATTAAGTAATAATGAGATCGTATTACTCTTAAATATATCAATGGCATATGCTGATAAATCAGACTATGATAAAGCAATTGAAACACTAGAAGAAATGAATAATGCAATCGACAAAAGTTTTATTGAGGAACAGCAGAAAGCGATTGTGCAGTCGGCAAATTTATACCATCTTGCGAGGTGGTACGGCTTGATCATGAATCATGAAAAAGCAATTGAAATAGCGAAAGAAGGAATCGCTAAATGTAAAAAGAACAGATTAGGCAATGTACTTGCCAACCACTTATACTGTATTGCCTGGAACATAGAACAGCTCATGGATAAAGGCTTATTATCTATGGATCATAAGGAAGAATGCCTTAAATATTTAAGAGAAGCCTATTTTATTGCGTCAGTGATGCAGCAAACTTTTATCATACAGTTTTTAGAAGAACATATGGAAGAAAGATATGCTCTAACAGATCTGTTTCTATATTAATATCCTGGGGAACCAGGTAAATTAGACATAATAGTGATATTCCTATCGGAGTAGGAGTCTGCTCTTATGGTAGCAAACAGTACGAGAAAACCTAGCAATGATATAAATCCTAAAATAATCAGCAATTTCTTCAAACGTTTCATATCTAATCTCCTTTTTATCGTTTTGAGCCTTTCGCCGTCCGAGTGAATTAGTTTTAAGGTCTGAAATACTAGTAGTGATTACGTTTGAGTGATTTTGCATCTAAAGTATATGATAGAAATAATGCAAAAAGAATGTCGTATTCGGAAAATTTATTTAAAATTTTCCGAATACGACATTCTTTTTATCATCAACAGGGTATACAATCCAAGGAGTAAGAAAATCTAATATCTATGAAGTTGCCAGCAACATACCTCATTTGGGATTAAAATAGAGAGAAAGAGCGCCTGATAAACGGGCGCTCTTTCTTTGCATTGAGTCCAGCAGGAGCATAATCGTATGGTTAAGATTAATTGTAGCTTTTATAGGAGAAGTTCCTATAACATTAATAGAGGTAAGTGGATAATTTATCGAATAATTACGTTCAACCTCATTATTGTCCACGCAATTTAAAATTGTTGAACTAAATAGTGTTAATATGAAATAAGTAGATTACGAATGGTAAAATATATGTTATAATTATTCTATAAATTTCGGAGGAACGAGAGGAGTGAATCAGATTACTTTATTATCGTTTTATAGCAATAATATGTGAAATTTATTATGTAATACTTAAGTAAAAGAAGATAAAATCGGGAGGTGAAGAATAGATGCCACGAACGAAAAACACGGGTTGCATTGCTGACGAACAGATTTATCTTTTTCATGAAGGAACAAATTATAAGAGTTTTAAAATGCTTGGAGCACACCTTATGGAACAGCAAGGTATCAAGGGAGTAAGATTTGGTGTATGGGCACCGGATGCATGCTGGATCAGCGTAGTAGGAGACTTCAACCAATGGAATACCCAAGCAAATCCAATGAATCGAAGAAAAGAATCCGGAGTCTGGGAACTATTTGTTCCTGAACTTGGTAGTAACCAACAATATAAATATGCAATCGGAACAGCAGCGGGTGAAGTTTTATACAAATATGATCCCTATGCTTACTATTCGGAACTGCGACCTCGGACGGCAAGTATCGTCTATGACCTGGAGAATTATACCTGGGGTGATGAAAAGTGGCAGAATAAGAAAAAAGAAAAGCAATTGAAAGACAAACCTATGTTGATTTATGAAGTACACTTAGGTTCCTGGAAGCAGAAAGAGGATGGCGAATTTTTATCTTACCGCGAAATGGCTTATGAATTAGTGGATTATGTAGTTGATATGGGGTACACGCATATTGAGTTAATGCCGATTATGGAGCATCCTTTTGATGGTTCCTGGGGATATCAGGTACTTGGATATTATGCAGTAACCAGCAGATATGGAACCCCGGAGGACTTTATGTTCTTTGTGGATCGCTGCCACCAAAAAGGAATTTCCGTTATACTTGACTGGGTACCTGCTCATTTTCCAAAAGATGCACATGGACTGGCACGTTTTGACGGGACTTCATTATATGAAAATCCGGATCCAAGAATATCGGAACACCCACAGTGGGGAACCCTTATCTTTGACTATGGGCGACGAGAAGTACAAAGCTTTTTAATCTCTAATGTAGTTTTCTGGCTGGAGTATTACCATATAGATGGTTTTCGTGTAGATGCGGTTACAAGCATGCTCTACCTTAGTTTTGGCAGAGATGAGTGGGTTCCTAATCGATTCGGAGGAGATGAGAATTTAGAAGCCGCTGCATTTATTAAGAGATTGAATGAGACAGTTGACTGCCTGTATCCGAATACACTGATGATTGCAGAGGAGTCCAGTCAATGGCCTCTTGTTACTTCTTCTACAAGTAGCGGTGGACTGGGATTTGATTACAAATGGAATATGGGGTGGATGAATGATACTTTGAAATACTGTTCCACAGATCCACTTTTTAGAAAATTCAACCATAATTTATTAACATTTTCATTGACCTATGCGTTCTCGGAAAACTTTATTTTACCTTTATCTCATGACGAGATGGTTCATGGTAAAAGGTCGCTTCTTGAAAAAATGCCTGGAGATTACAA
>JBASOB010000119.1:0-1873 GCA_049657865.1 Mobilitalea sp. | reverse complement strand
GTATAGGAAAACAAACTTTAAAATTTGCGATTATTTCATCAAAACGATTCTTCTGTGTGGAAGAAGCGTTTTATACCAATATATATTATTATCTAAATAAGAGATGCATTGAAAAAGGGTATTCGGTATCCACTTTTATCATGGATGAAAGTGAAGAGACCGCTGTAAAAATACCGCCGCAACTGACAAAAGAAAACTTTGATGGTATTTTTATCTTAGGTGAGATTTCACCTTCTATGACCGAGAAAATTCAGAAATTAAACGGAGCTAAGATGACGGTAGATTTCTTTAAACAGAACAGTAATATGGATAGTGTGATTATTGATAATTTCTCGATAGGAACAGAAGTGACCAATTATTTGATTGAAAAAGGGCATAGAAAAATTGGATTTGTGGGCAATATTCACCATACGACAAATATCTGTGACCGTTATTTCGGATATCAGAAAGCATTGGCGCTGGCAGGACTACCCTATATGGAAGAATGGAATTTGATCAATAATAGTGAAGAGAATGAGTATACGCTGGAGGTGGATTTACCGAGTGATATGCCGACTGCATTTGTATGTCACTGCGATAAGGCGGCATTTTTCCTGATGAGAAGCCTGAAGAAAAATGGGATTAAAATCCCCTCAGAAGTATCCCTTGTAAGTTTTGATAATACAAGCATCTGTGAACTGGCAACACCTACATTGACAAGTGTTAAAATTGACTGTAAAGAGCTGGCAATGACAAGCTTTGAACAAATGATGTACCGCGTGGATCATATGGAGATGAGCCCGCAGAAGATAATCTTAAGCTGCAAATTAATTGAAAGAAATTCGGTAGTCCAAGTTTAAGTTGATAGAAAAATTAATAATGTCCATAAAACATGACTTATCCACGGCACTGCTGTGTTCGTAGCCATGTTTTTTTGCATAAAAGCCAGGATTAAGAAAAAGATATACAAAATATGACATATGGGTATATAATGCAAATAGATGCATTCTGGTCTAGCCAAAATTCGGCAGTAAGATTACATCATAAAGAGCAGCTTAACACACAGATTCATAAACATTATAAAACATTTCACTGGAATAGAATTAATCTAAGATGGAGGTATTTATGTGTAGATTTAATCTGATTATGATAAGAGATGACAGCGCAGAAGAAATGCTCAAGCAGGAAGATTATCTAAAATGCTATGATAATTTATATGGAGATAGGGCATATCAGAAAGGGTACTGTAATTGCGGCTCCTTCGTTGGTTCCTTATCAGAGAATAAAGGGATGAAATATAATGATGTCTTGGCAATGCGTAAGCAAGAAAAAATAGAGCGATTATATCAAATTAAAAATGTGATGAATCAGCCGGAATATGAAGCGGAAAAAGAAAAATTTTTACAGAGGAGAATAAAACTTTCGGATGAATTAGGGGTACATTCGGAATACATCGGTGATTATGAAAGAAAGCAGACAGAGCTCATCCAGAAGAAGTATAGCGGGGACGAACTTAATGCGCAGATGGAGAAATTATACCAAGAAGTAGGAAATCTATTAGCTTTACAGGAGAATCAGCCAGAATTTCAGAAGAAAAGGGAAGAATATAATAGATTCCTGAAGGATAATGAATGGATGAATGAATCGTTTGGTTATTTCTTATCCGAAGAAGAGGAGAAAGAGGCATTCGATCCAGGGATACCACTATCTGAACTTTTGGGAATAAAGGAAGAACTGAATTCTGAAGAAGTGAAGATTATCTCCTTAGAGAAAGAATCCTCTGTGATCGATGAAGTGATAGCAAAAGTAGAAAAGGATACCTTTGCGGAGCAGCTTGATGAATTTAATATCTATTACGACCTATTTACTAAGCTACTCAAAGTGGTAGAGTCGT
>JBASOB010000118.1:0-4357 GCA_049657865.1 Mobilitalea sp. | reverse complement strand
GTATTACAGGCAGGCATAAATCGGGATAATATCATCGGAGTTGGTATCAGTAATCAAAGAGAAACTGCAATGGCCTGGGATAAAAATACCGGACTACCATTGTATAATGCGATTGTATGGCAGTGTGCAAGAGGTGAAGCAATCTGTAAACAGATCGAACAGGCTGGTTACGGATTGATGATAAAGAGTCATACGGGGTTACATCTATCCCCGTATTTCTCTGCGTCCAAAATCAGCTGGATACTGCAGAATGTGGCAGAGGCTAAGAACAAAGCGGACCGGCAGGAACTATGTGCAGGAACGATGGACAGCTGGCTGATATACCGACTGACCAAGGGACAATCCTTTAAAACAGATTATTCCAATGCATCAAGAACTCAGTTGTTTAATATCAATACCTTGAGCTGGGATCAGGAGATCTGTGAGATCTTTGGTATTCCGACAACGATGCTGGCCGAAGTATGCGACTCTAATGCTTTTTACGGGGAAACTGACTTTGAAGGCTTTCTAGACCATAAAGTACCAATAAGGGGAGTCTTAGGTGATTCGCATGGGGCACTTTTTGGACAAGGCTGCATCGAAAGAGGAATGATTAAGACAACTTACGGTACCGGGTCTTCTATTATGATGAATATCGGAGACAAGCCGGTATTTAGCAAGAAAGGGATTGTGACTTCCCTTGCCTGGGGAATTGATGGTCATATCGATTATGTATTTGAAGGAAATATCAATTACTCCGGAGCTGTGATTAAATGGCTGATTGAAGATGTCAAGCTGATCACTTCGGCACAAGAAAGCAGTGAATTACCTAAACTAGCAAATCAGGAGGACAGAACCTATCTGGTTCCTGCATTTTCAGGCCTTGGAGCTCCTTACTGGGACAGCAGCGCGACTGCCAGCCTGAGCGGAATGACAAGGACAACTGGTAAGGCTGAGATCGTCAAGGCAGCAGTAGAATGCATTGCATATCAGATCACGGATATCGTTAAATTGATGGCTGAAGAATCCCAGGTTGCAATCAGAGAATTAAGGGTCGACGGCGGACCGACGAAGAATGAATATCTGATGCAATTTCAGAGTGATATACTGGATATTCCGGTGAAGGTACCGGAACTGGAAGAACTCTCTGCAATCGGAGCTGCCTATCTGGCAGGAATCACGTTAGGTCTATATGAAAAGGACAAACTATTTCTCAAGATGAACCGGAAAAGCTACGATCCTATCATGGATAGAGAAAGAAAAGACAAGAAGTATCAGGGATGGAAAGCAGCAGTATCTGGTGTGGTACATTAGAAAGAGTTCTTAAATAGTCGGATTATTCACATTTTCCGGTCGGTAATTTTGCAGAATAGGGATTACGATTATGTTATGATTCTTATAGCTTATAGAAGTATTTATGATAAGCAATAAGAAATTATCGAGGAGGAAAAGTTATGAAAAGTAAAAAGTTCTTAGTAGTACTTCTTAGCATTGTAATGATTACATCCATGTTAGGTGGTTGTGCAGGAAAAAGTGAAGATACTACGGAAGCAACAGATACTACAGGCAGTGAGGACACGGGGGCTGCAGCAAGTACTGAAACAGAAGAACCTTATACCGTAGTGTTTGGCTACATTGGGGATACTTATTCAGATGAAACAAAAATTGAAGAAGAAATCAACAAAATTATTGAACCTGAATTAAATGCGAAAATAGATTTAAGAGCATATTCCTGGGGAACTTATGCACAAGAATTGCAATTAACCTTATCAGGCGATGAAAACCTTGATATCGTACCTATTATTGTCATGAATTCAGCAAGTTATGTATCAAACGGCCAGGTAATCGATTTGACCGAATTGATAGACAAATATGGAACAAATATCAAAAAATATGTGGACAAAGATTTCCTTACCTGCCCTAACATAGGGGGATTTGTATATGGAGTAACCTCCATGAGAGAACAGATCACCTGGGAAGGAGCATTGCTCAGAGCAGACATCCTAGAAGAGCTTGGATATACCGTAGAAGATAATATGTGTAATGAAATTACAAGTCTGACAGACCTAGGCGAGGTATATGCAAAAGTGAAGGCAGCTTATCCTGATATGATTATGTTAGGCAGCGCAGCTAGCTCATCACCATTATTCCGTTGGGAAACAGCAGATTTCTTAGTAGATGGTTACGGTGCTCTTATGAATTTCGGACAGACAACTGAGGTTGTAAATCTATATGAAACTCAGGAATTTAAAGATTTTGCCAATATGATGTATGACTGGAATAAAAAAGGCTACATTTCAAAAGATGCAGCAACCACTACAGAAACACTTATTAATCAGATGAAAGCAGGCAATACGTTCTCTTATATGACACCATTAAAGGCAGGAGCTGTGGAGCAGGATGAACTTAATTCAGCTCAGGATTTAGCAGCAGTATCTTTATATGGAGATCCCTATATCACCTCCTATTCCGTTAATTTCCTTACCTGGGGAATTGCCCGTAATTCAACGAATCCTGATAAAGCAATGCAGGTTTTGGATTACATTTATGGCAGCCCGGAAGTAATGAACTTGATGAACTGGGGAGTGAAAGACACGAACTATACTTTTGTTGATGAAGCAAAAGGCATCATCGGATATCCAGAAGGCGTTGATGTCAACAATAAAACTTGGGGACTCAATATCGGCTGGGAATTACCGAATCAGGAAATCGCTTATGTATGGGACGGCGAGGATCCTTCAAAGTGGGATTTACAGCGTGAATATATTGACAAGGCATTACTTTCAAAAGCACTTGGATTCAGTTATGATTCCACGAATGTATCAAATCAATTAACTGCTTTAAGCAATGTAAAAACGGAGTACTATGATGCAATCGGAACAGGACTTATCGATCCAGCTACTTCCATCGATGATTTTAATAAAGCATTATATGATGCAGGCCTGCAAGACGTAATTGATGAAAAACAAAAACAATTGGATGCATGGTTAGCAACAAAGTAATAGTTAAAAGTAGTATCCTATCTGGGGTGTCGCAATCCAATCATTGTGGCACCCTAATATAAAGACTGAAATATCATGAAACAAACTTAAAAAGAAAAAGGAGGCTATGGAGGCTATGAAGAAAGAGTTGACTGTTATTCCGGTGAATCATAAAAAGAAGAAATTTAAATTTAAAGAATGGATTCCGGTATATCTAATGATGCTGCCCGGTCTTTTATATATATTAATCAATAATTACGCACCTATGCTCGGACTATCAATTGCATTCAAAAAGATAAATTTTACGACGGGTATTTTGAAAAGTCCCTGGGTTGGATTAGACAATTTTGAATTCTTGTTTAAAACGAAAGATGCCTTCACGATTACAAGAAATACATTGCTATATAACTTAGCCTTCATTGTTGTGAATACTGTATTAGGCATTGTTATTGCAATACTGATCAGCGAAGTAAGAAACAAGAAAGCTAAGACAATCTATCAAAGTTCTGTTTTACTTTCTTTCCTTATGTCTTATGTAATTGTATCGTATATTGTATTTGCATTTTTAAGCGGAGATACCGGTATGTTGAACAACACAATACTGCCGGCACTTGGAATTGAACCGATATCATGGTATACAGAAGCAAAGTACTGGCCATTCATTCTTGTGCTGGTCAACTGCTGGAAGAGTGTAGGTTACGGCGTTCTTATCTACATTGCTGGAATTGCAGGAATTGATCCGGCTTATTATGAAGCAGCATCTCTTGATGGAGCCTCGAAAATGAAACAGACGATGAACATCACGATACCTGCATTAATTCCGTCCGTCATTACATTGACCTTACTCAGTATCGGTAGAATTTTCTATTCGGATTTCAGTTTATTCTATCAGGTACCAATGAATTCTGGACAGCTTTTCTCTACTACCCAGACGATTGATACTTATGTATATCGTGGTTTGCTTCAACTTGGCAATATCAGTATGTCCTCTGCAGCAGGTTTTTATCAATCCTGCGTAGGATTTATCTTGGTTATGTTTTCTAATTTACTTGTGAAAAAAGTCAGCCCTGACAACGCATTGTTCTAGAAAGGAGGGAATCGATATGGTTATCAACAGCAAACAGAAAGTATTTAATGTAATAATACATATTTGCTTGATTATGATGTCATTTATCATGATTATGCCATTTGTACTATTATTCATATCATCTATCACAGAAGAAATTACATTAATTCAAGATGGATATTCCTTCTTTCCCTCGAAGCTGAGCTTTTCAGCATATGAATACCTGATCAATAGCGGCGGCAAGATTATGAGAGCTTATGGAATGACTTTTGTAGTTACAATTGCAGGAACTATCATGAATGTTCTGATTTCTGCCCTGCTCGCTTATGGC
>JBASOB010000117.1:0-8949 GCA_049657865.1 Mobilitalea sp. | reverse complement strand
ACTCTATTTTACATCCTGCATTACTTTATTTTTGTTCTTGTGCTTTTTGTCATGTACATTAAGCGGAGTATAGACTCCTGATTTCTTCTTTAATTCTTCGTTTTGTTTTTTAACAATATATTTACTTAAGAGATTATTCTTCTCATTAAACTTGCATCCATAATGGAAGGCTCCGAGATTTTCCAGATATTCTTTTCTTACGATAATACCGGAAATACTGATGGTAAGGTTGTTATCCTTTAACTTCAAACGAATTGTACGGTCAATATCAATATCATCTTTTGTAATAAAACCTGTTCCAGTTTCACTGATGTCTTTGATTAATACAGAAAGCGCACATGGACCGGTTGCAGTATTTACAAAAAGAGGCATATCCTCTCCGACATACATACGATAGGAATTCCTACGATTAAAAGGCTTTCCGACACCACTCAGATCAACTTGGTGACAAATAGCTCCATCATATTTAACAAGTTTTATATTCACATTTTCCCATATGAAAAGCTTGCTCTCGGATTTGTAAAGAAAATTAAGCTGACAATTGTCGGTAAATCCAATTGTCTGGTCATTTACCGTTATAGCATTTATTAGTACAGAATTATTATTAATTAACACGATATTGCTTGGGAAGGTTAATGTTTTTCCATTACACCTTACTTCAAGTTCCATTACAGCCCCCTGCAGCAACTCCTCAATGTACAAATCCACACCCCCAATACAGATTTCACTTAACTCAGTATATACCAGAAGGCTTGGAATTACAATAAGTTGGAAGAAAAAATTTGGGACTAATTAATCACTAATTAATCAGTATACAATTTGCTTCACTTGTAGGTTGACAGTCGACTGATAGCTTGTATAATTAAGGTAATAAGGTTGAAATTAAAGGTTTGACCGAACAAAAACAGCACTTGCGGGCTTTAGGAATAGTTTTTAAGATCCCGTAAAACAGCATCATGGAAGTAAATAGGGAAATAAGAACCTGCCCTGTGTAATAAATTGTGCGTTTTCATGTATTGAAGTCAAATTTGCTACTGGCATCGTAATAGCAGGATTTTTGATATTTCATATTGACAAATCAATCCTTCTACTGTTATTATTTGATGAAATGAGCAAAGGAGTTCAAGATATTGAATTCCTTTGCTCATTTCAATTTAGTTCATGATAATGATGCAATCATTAAAATTAATATAAAATATGTGAGGAGTGGTAGAGATGAAGCATAATACAAAAGAGGACATCATAAGAATGGTAGAAGAAGATGATGTGGAATTTATACGTTTACAATTTACAGACATGTTTGGAACTCTGAAAAATGTTGCCATAACTACAAGCCAACTTGAAAAAGCACTGAACAATGAATGTATGTTTGATGGCTCTTCCATTGAAGGCTTTGTTCGCATTGAAGAATCAGATATGTATTTATATCCGGATTTAGATACCTATGTTACCTTTCCATGGAGACCTCAGCAAGGTAAAGTAGCCAGACTTATCTGCGACATCCATACGATAGATGGGAAACCGTTTAAAGGAGATCCAAGATATATCCTTCAAAAAGTAATCAAAGAAGCTGCTGATATGGGATATTCCTTTAATGTTGGTCCTGAATTAGAATTTTTCTTATTCCAAATGGAGGAAAATGGTCAGCCGACTACAACAACTTATGAAAGAGCTGGGTATTTTGATCTTGGACCACTCGATTTTGGAGAAAATGCGAGACGTGATATGGTACTCACACTCGAAGATATGGGTCTGACGGTGGAAGCATCACATCATGAAGTAGCACAGGCACAGCATGAAATCGATATTAAATATGAGGAAGCACTTACTACAGCAGATAATATCATGACTTTTAAGCTGGTAGTACGTACGATAGCAAAGCGTCATGGTTTGCATGCAACTTTTATGCCAAAACCGAAATATGGTATGGACGGATCGGGAATGCATATTAATATGTCATTAACGAAAAATGGCGTTAATATTTTTAATGATCAAAACGATAAAAGTGGATTGAGCCAGGAAGCTTACTATTTTATTGCGGGTATTATGAAGCATATCAATGGTATGACAGCAATTATGAATCCATTAGTAAATTCTTATAAAAGATTAGTACCGAACTTTGAGGCACCGGTTTATGTTGCATGGTCTACCTCAAACCGCAGCCCTTTAATTCGCATTCCAGCAAGCAAAGGAACTGCTACAAGATTAGAACTTAGATGTCCGGATCCATCCGCGAATCCGTATTTAACACTTGCTGTTTGTCTGGCAGCAGGTCTTGATGGAATTAAAAACAAATTGATGCCACCGGAAAGTATTGATAAAAATATATTTACCCTAACGCCAGAGGAGAGAGAAGAACTTGGAGTTCGAAGACTTCCGGCAAACTTAAATGATGCTGTTACGGCGATGGAAGAAAGCGAATTTGTGAAAAATGTACTTGGAAGCCATATCAGTAAAAAATATATTGAAGCCAAGAGAGCAGAGTGGGAAGACTATCGCACTCAGGTTACTCAATGGGAAATTGATCAATATCTGTATCGTATTTAATATGCTCATCTCTTGAATAATAAAAACATAAGAGCGGAGGTGAACAGATATGTATAACATAATTGTGGGATTTCCGAAGTATGAGGATGCCAATAGCATGAAAAGGCTATTGTCCCAAAATGGGTTTAATGTGAGTGAGGCATGTACGTCGGGAGCGCAGATTATCACTATGGCAAATGATTTAGATGAAGGTATTGTAATCTGTGGATATCGGTTTGCAGATATGCACCACACTGAACTCAACAATTATCTGCCAAAAGGGTTTGAAATGCTTTTAATAGCATCTCCCGAAAAATTAGAATATAGTGAAAATAATATCGTCTGTTTACCTATGCCAATTCGTACACAGGATTTATTAAATGCGCTTCAAACAATGGTAACTCAATACCAGCGAAGAAAGAAAAAAGAAAAAGAACAGCCAAAAGTAAGAAGTGAAGAAGATAAAGAATTAATCACAAGAGCAAAAATGCTGTTGATTGACCATAATAACATGACAGAAATGGAAGCACATCGATATATTCAAAAAACTAGTATGGATAAAGGTATCAGCCTGATTGAGATGTCGATGAAAGTACTGAAGATGTTTGAAGCTTAGAATTAAGATCTATTCTCGGTTTGAATTGGTGAGAATTTACTTTTGCAATTGATTTATGATCAGATTTTTTGATTTTCAAGTAACTTGTTTTGCCTTTTTAACAACTTATTGGTATACTGTTAAGAAAGTGGAAAGGTTGGATTAGCGAATGAAATTTACGAAAATGCATGGCTGCGGAAATGATTATGTTTATGTTGATTGTACGACAAAATTAATAGAACAGATCCCTGAAACAGCAATTAAAGTAAGTGACAGACATTTTGGAATTGGGTCAGATGGGTTGATACTGATCAGACCCTCCGAGACAGCAGATTTTATGATGGATATGTATAATATGGATGGATCTAGAGGTAAAATGTGCGGTAACGGAATTCGTTGCGTTGCTAAATATGTCTATGATAAAGGATTAACGGATAAACAAAAATTACGTATTGAAACCCTGAGCGGAATTAAGGAATTGGATTTAACAGTAGAAGATGGTAAAGTAACACTCGTTACTGTCAATATGGGTTCTCCAATTACGCAGCCCGCTCTTATCCCGGTACGTTCGGATAAAGATATTCTAATTAAAGAACCGATTAAGATTGGGGAGGAAGTCTATGAGATTACGACAGTATCGATGGGAAATCCTCATGCCGTCGTGTTTGTAGAGGATACAAAGTCAATTCCAATCGAGACGCTTGGACCTAAGTTTGACTTCCATGAGATTTTTCCTGAAAGAGTGAATACAGAATTCGTCCACGTGGTTGACAGAAATCATATTGAAATGCGCGTCTGGGAACGAGGTTCTGGAGAAACGCTAGCTTGTGGAACCGGTGCTTGCGCCAGCGTAGTAGCCTGTGTATTAAATGGATTGACAGATGATAAAGTGCTAGTAACTTTATTAGGAGGAGAATTAACTATTTTCTATGATCAATCTAAGAATACGGTATTTATGACAGGACCGGCAACACTAGTATTTGAAGGCGAGATGGAACTTTAAGGCATTTTACGAAGAAAGGTATGGTTACGCTATGTTTAAAATTAATGAAAATTATCTGAAATTACCAGGAAGTTATTTATTCTCTACAATTGGAAAGAAAGTCCGGGAATTTTCTACACAAAATCCGGATAAGAAGATTATCAGACTTGGTATCGGTGACGTTACCTTACCCTTAGCACCCAAAGTAATCAGTGCACTGCATACGGCAGTGGATGATATGTCAGGGAAAGATACGTTTAAAGGTTATGCTCCTGATTTGGGTTATGAATTCTTAAGACAGGCAATTGCAGACTATGATTATAAATCACGAGGAGTTACCATTGCACTGGATGAAATATTTATCAGTGACGGAGCCAAGAGTGATTCTGGAAATATTCAGGAAATTTTTGATGTTGACAATAAAATCGCAGTATGCGATCCAGTATATCCGGTTTATGTGGATTCGAATGTAATGGCAGGAAGATGCGGTAATTATTCTTTCGATTCCGGTAAATGGTCCAATGTAATCTATATGCCATGTACAAAGGAAAATAATTTTGCACCGGAAATTCCAACGGAAGTGCCGGACATCATATATCTTTGCTTTCCAAATAATCCAACTGGTTCCACTATTACGAGAGAGGCACTTCAATTATGGGTAGATTATGCGAATAAAGTGGGTGCTGTCATTATTTATGATGCAGCCTATGAAGCATATATCGTTGAAGAAAATATACCACATACGATTTATGAATGTGAAGGTGCTAAGTCCTGTGCAATTGAAATCAGAAGCTTTTCAAAAAATGCTGGTTTTACAGGAACAAGACTTGGATTTACTGTAATTCCAAAAGAACTGAAATGGGGCGAGGTCACTCTTAATAGTTTATGGGCAAGAAGACATGGAACGAAATTTAATGGAGCACCTTATATCATCCAATGTGCCGGAGCAGCCGTGTATACGGAAGAAGGCAGAAAACAGACAAAAGATCAAATCGCTTACTATATGAATAATGCTAAGATCATCAGAGAAGGCTTACATTCAGCTGGCTATACAGTTTCCGGAGGGGTGAATGCACCTTATATCTGGATGGAGACACCGAACGGGATGACTTCTTGGGAGTTCTTTGATTATCTGCTGAATGAAGTCAATGTTGTCGGAACTCCTGGGTCGGGATTTGGGCCTAGCGGAGAAGGATATTTTAGATTGACGGCTTTTGGGAGTTATGAAAGTACGATTGAGGCTGTGGAGAGAATTAAGGGGTTGTAGGAAGTTCAAGAGAATAAGTTCAAGAGAATAGTTCAAGAGATTAAGTGCATGGGATTTTGCAAAATATTACGATGCGAAATTTCAGTGGTACTAGAATGGGCGGCATGTGATTTCAAACGCTGGAACGTCATATAAAAAATGTTCGTCAGTATGGGACAGAGATAGGGCTTCTGTTCCATACTGACGGACATTTTTCATGTGGCGTTCCGCTGATGAAATACATTGCCGTCCATTCTTGTGCCACTGAAATTGGGTAGGCTGTGATTTTGCAAAATCCCATTTTTTTTGCGTATCACTTTGTATAATTATCTATTCAGAGTTTGAATAATTTTATCTTCTGTTTTCTTTATTTGACAGTTTGATTTCTGTCTCTTAGATAGCTTCCCAAATAGAATACAGCAATCATTAAAATAAAAGACATAATGTATGTTTTCCACATTTGGTTTACTGGGAAAAAACCGGTTACTTTCGAGCTGACTACTATTGTTGGCAAATAGAAGAATTGTGTTGCAACTCCTAATATGTTATTCCAATACCGCTTACTAATAATTTCCTGGATTAATACAAGTAACAATACTAATAATGCTGGAGAATGGCTGATTGCAAGAGTGTAAACTTTAGAACTTGTGAACTTAGAAAATACAAAGCCTAACAATCCCCAGTAAAGAAAGAATACGACACTGACAATATAGGCTATAGTAGCAAAATTGAAGCTTAATTTTAAAAAGATAAAATTCAAAACATACCCTATCAAAAAAGGAGTTAACCCAGCAATAAGAACAAATATTTTTTTCATTTTTTCCTCCACTTTAATTTTAATAATATTGAGTTATATTGCATTTGTAAATGATTGTGATATATTTGGTTCTTTATCAAAAATTTTATAGTAGGCACTAAAAATATTAACGTAATTATTGATGATGACAGTTGTGGCACAATATAATTCTGGTCATTAAGTCGATATGAAATAACCCACGCCTATGATAAATAATAATTTTTTATTCTTACTTGTTACTTGTCTTTAAGTATTTTATGAAGCAAAGTATTCCAAGAACGTAAAATAATACCTTTATAAATCCTGAAAAAATACCAAAAAAGTAAACTAAAGTTACCATTGTAACCCTCCTGTTTGATAAAAATTAACTCACTATAAAATACTATTACATCATACAACAATATCCCATAAATTTCCACATCTATTTGAGACTCATCAGATTTCCGCATTTAAAGGTACTACTAGTCGTGCAGATAATTGAATGATATTAATAGTAAGAGGTTATCTCGTATAGAAATTCGGTGCTATATAGTATTAATTTCATAGTGATTAAATATGAAAATAGAGTTGACAAATGATACGGATAGAAGTATGATTTACTTATAGATACCCCACCTGGGTGTCGGGTAGAAAGGGATGATGGATATGAATCAAAAATTTAGTGTTACGGGGATGACCTGTTCGGCTTGTTCGGCTAATGTGGAGAAGAGTGTAAAGAAGCTTGACGGGACTTTGTCGGTTGATGTCAATCTTCTTACGAATAGTATGGTTGTTGATTTTGATGAGAGTGTATTGGATAATCATAAAATAATAGAAGCGGTTACTGAGGCTGGGTATGGTGCTTCGACTTTTGTTCGAGGACAGAATGCGGCGGTGCAGGCGGACCGGGAGAATCCGGTGGAACAGGAACAGAAGGAAATGAAGTCGCGAATCGTTATTTCGATTATTTTTTTGATTCCGCTTTTATACCTTGCGATGGGGCATATGTTTCATTGGGTTTTGCCGCAGGTGTTTTTGGGTGAGGAGAATGCAATTAGTTTTGCATTTACGCAGTTATTGTTGACTCTGCCAATTGTTTATGTGAACCGGAAGTATTATATCGTTGGATTTAAGACTTTATTTCATCGTGCTCCTAATATGGATTCTTTAATTGCGATTGGTTCTGCAGCGGCTATCCTGTATGGATTGTTTGCTATTTACCGCATCGGATATGGCTTAGGGCATGCAGATATGGAAATCGTAATGAAATATATGCATGATTTGTATTTTGAATCAGCAGCAACAATTCTGACATTAATTACTTTGGGGAAGTATCTGGAGGCAAGATCAAAAGGGAAAACTTCAGAGGCTATTTCTAAATTGATTGATTTAGCGCCAAAGACAGCTACGGTAATTCGCGATGGTACTGAGTCTGAGATTGCGCTTGAAGAAGTAGTGAAAGAGGATATTCTTATTGTAAGACCGGGACAGAGTATCCCGGTAGATGGCATCATTATTGAAGGCAGTTCCTCTGTGGATCAGTCGGCTTTAACTGGTGAAAGTATTCCGGTGGAAAAGCATATCGGGGATAAAGTAATTGCTGCGACAATCAATAAAACTGGATATTTTAAGTTTAGAGCAGAGAAGGTTGGGGACGATACGACCTTAGCACAGATTATTCAATTGGTGGAGGAAGCAAGTTCCTCGAAGGCACCGATTTCGAAGTTAGCTGATAAGATCAGTGGAGTGTTTGTTCCGATCGTTATACTACTCGCAGTGGTAGCAACTATCATTTGGATGCTGATGGGATATTCTTTTGAATTTGCATTATCTATCGGAATCAGTATTCTTGTAATCTCTTGTCCTTGTGCTTTGGGACTTGCAACACCGGTTGCGATTATGGTTGGCACGGGAAAAGGAGCTCAAAACGGAATTTTATTTAAATCAGCAGAAGCATTAGAAACTCTCCATTCCATTAAAACGGTTGTATTAGACAAGACAGGAACGATTACAGAGGGAAAACCAAGAGTTACCGATATCGTACCCGCCAAGGGAGTAAGCAGCGAAAAGCTTTTAAGTATTGCGGCAACGTTAGAGAAACCGTCAGAACATCCATTAGCAGAAGCGATTGTGTTAGAAGCGGAATCATCGAAGAGTACCTTACTAAAACTTGATGATTTTGAAGCAGTCTCTGGTCGTGGGATCATTGCACGAATCAATGCAGTAACTTATTATGCAGGGAATCAATCGTTTATGCAGGAGAAGAAAGCTGACACGAAGGAGTTAGATGCAGAGGCAAAAATATTTGCTGAGCAGGGAAAAACGCCACTGTATTTTGCAGAAGGGACTAACCTTCTGGGGATAATTGCAGTAGCTGATGTAATCAAATCAAGCAGTAAACAAGCAATTCATGATCTCAAAAATATGGGCATCGATGTTGTCATGCTGACAGGCGATCATAAGATAACAGCAGAGGCAATCCGCAAGGAACTAGATATTGATACTGTAATTGCTGAAGTTCTCCCTGGAGAAAAAGAAAATGAAGTCCGCAAAATCCAGGCAAAAGGTAGTAAAGTAGCAATGATTGGGGATGGAATCAATGACGCCCCTGCACTTGCCAGAGCAGATGTAGGTATTGCGATTGGTGCAGGTACCGATATTGCGATAGAATCGGCAGATGTAGTTTTGATGAAAAGCAATTTGCAGGATGCCGTTACCGCAATTCAACTCAGTAAAGCTACCATTAAAAACATTAAGGAGAATCTTTTCTGGGCTTTCTTTTATAACGCACTTGGAATTCCTTTAGCAGCGGGAGTGTTTTACCT
>JBASOB010000116.1:0-12533 GCA_049657865.1 Mobilitalea sp. | reverse complement strand
GGCCGGTAACAACCCCTTATAGGGGTAGAGCAAACCACCCGTTAGACGGGTGGTGCTGATTTTAGGACAGGTAATATTATCTTGTCAATTTCTAAGATACTAACAATTAAATCAAGTTACCCATAATTAGTGCTAAAATGAAAATTTTTTATTATATATTAATAGTAAAAATACACATATAATTTAGAAAGAATAAAGAAAACTTATAAACATTTAAGAAAGAGGTTGATCAATATCAAAGCTAAAGTGAAAGCACTCGCACCAAAACCTGGATTTCGATTGTTTCTTATGTCAGTACCTTTTCTTATAGCGGTTTTTGTATTTTCCTATCTGCCGTTATATGGTTGGTCTTATGCTTTTTATGACTACCATGTCGGAATGAAATTGCAGGACTGTGAATTTGTCGGACTCGAATTCTTCAAGTCTATGGTTAGTAATCCTATCACAAGAGGCGAAGTCCTCAGAGTACTAAAAAATACCTTCGGAATGAGCTTCCTTAATATACTGGTATCTCCGCTCCCTGTCGTGTTTGCGATTTTCCTGATGGAAATCAAAGCAAAACATTTGCGCAGCATCATACAGACGCTGACAACACTTCCTAATTTCATCAGCTGGGTACTTGTATATTCGGTTGCATGGTCGATGTTTTCGGTCGAGGACGGTTTCTTGAATCATGTATTAACGGCAACAGGCCTTATTGGCACCGAGATTAATTTCCTTGCAAGTTCTGATCATGTATGGCTGACGATGCTTGGATATACCTTATGGAAAACGCTTGGATGGAGTTCGATTATGTACATTGCTGCGATTACATCGATTGATACTGAACAGTATGAAGCGGCAAGAGTGGACGGTGCAGGAAGATTTCAGTGTATGTGGCATATTACGGTTCCTGGAATCCTGCCTACTTATTTCGTTCTGCTGCTTATCACGATTGCCAACTTTATCAATAATGGAATGGAACAGTATTACTTGTTTCAGAACCCGCTTAACAAGAGCGCAATTGAAGTGTTGGATCTTTACGTGTACAATACAGGAATGGTCGGAGCGAATATTTCCTACTCCACCGCGGTTGGTGTTCTAAAATCAATTGTAAGTATTACACTGCTGTTTTTTGCCAATGGAATGTCTAAGGTCATTCGTAAAGAATCAATTATATAAATAGATGCCTTGGTATTCTATGTGCAATGGAGGGACAGAATGAATAAAACAAGTACGGGTAATAAAATATTCAATGTTTTCAATATCCTTATATTTTTAGGCTTTACATTATTATGTATCTTTCCTTTTTACTATATCTTTATTAATACGATCAGTGATAATAAATTAGCTTCTGCAGGTAAAGTATTGTTTTACCCGATTGGAGTCAATCTTAAAAATTATATTGAAGTGTTCAAACTTTCCGGTATCGGTCATGCAGCACTAATTTCACTGGCACGTACGGTAGCAGGAACCTTCCTGACACTGCTTGGTTCTTCGTTTCTGGGGTATTCGTTCTCGAAACCGGAATACTGGAAACGTAGATTCTGGTACCGGTATGTAGTAATTGCAATGTATTTCAGCGCAGGACTGATCCCTTGGTTTATCACCATGAAATCCCTTGGGTTATATGATAATTTCCTGGTTTATATCCTTCCAGCGATGGTCAGTCCATTTTATGTCATGCTTTTTAAAACATTTGTAGAGCAGATTCCTGCATCGCTTGAGGAATCGGTACAGCTCGAAGGCGGAGGATATGGAGTTCGGTTTTTTAAGATCATCCTGCCTTTATCGACTCCGATTCTTGCCACAATTGCAGTATTTGCTTGTGCAGGACAATGGAATTCCTTTCTTGATACGTTATACTTGGTAAAATCGCAAGAGTTATTCTCCTTGCAGTATATGATGTATCAGTACTTGAACCAAGTAAATGCTCTTGCAGCAATGATGCGGACATCCCAGGCAACAAGCGTTAATACGGCGGCACTCAATCTTCTGACTCCGACTTCCGTTCGTATGACCATCTCTTTCGTAGTCGTTCTACCGATACTTTTTGTATATCCATTTTTGCAACGCTTTTTTGTAAAGGGCATTATGATTGGTGCCGTGAAGGGATAATAGCTTTCTTATTATCTGCGTAGTACCCATTGTTGAAATATAATAGATTTGAGGAGGAAAACGAGTTGAAGAAAAGAATTTACAGTGTACTTTCTATCATTTTAACACTTACGATGCTGACGGCATGCGGTAAGAGCGCCGATACCAAAGCTACGACAAGCACGGATACCGCTACTACAGGTACCGAGGCAGCAGAAGTAGTTCAGTTAGATGTATTCTCAGCATCCACGGCTTCTACCACAGCAGCTGGAGTTTATGACAATACCTGGTGGGGCAAGATTCTTCAGGAACAGGCTGGAGTTTCGCTTAATATATTACCAACCGGAGATCAGGCACAGGAGAAACTTCAGGCGCTTATGGCAAGCGGAGAATTACCGGACATCATCATTTTCAGTAGCACGAAAGATGTACAGAGTGCGATTCGAGGCAATATGCTGTTAAATCTTGATGATTACTTGGATAAATTACCGAATGTAGAGAAGAATGCATCGATTGCACTTCAGTATTCCCGTGACAATAATAGCAATGATACCGGTAAAGCATATGCGGTTACCAATGCCATTGGACCAGCAGATATCGGAACAGAGCCTTCTTGGGGACCTTATCTTCGCTGGGACTTATACCAACAGATCGGAGCTCCGGAAATTAACACCTGGGACGATTATCTGAGTGTATTACAGAAAATGCAGGCACTTCAGCCGGAAAACGCAGACGGAAAGAAGACCTACGGAATCACGCTATGGAAAGATTGGGACAATTACAGCATGTTCTTAGCACAGGAACTTGGACCAACCATCGGCATTGACTGTGGTGATCAACTTGGCCAATTACCTTACCTGCAGGTAGATTTCAACACAGGTGAGACGATGTCTACATTAGATGAAAACAGCCAATATATTCAGGCATTACGTTTCTACTATGAAGCAAATCAGCTCGGACTCGTAGACCCTGATTCACTGACTCAGACTTATGATACGGCTAAGAGTAAAATTACCGAAGGTAGAGTATTCTTCAGCTGGTGGTCATGGCTGAACGATGCCTATAATACAATAGATAATACGAATGCCGAAGCTGCAACAGGATTCGCAGCAGTGTTACCAACCAATACCAAGACACTGATACCAGGCGAAAACAATATCGGTAAATCATCACTGTTTGCAATCAGCTCTACGACAAAGAATGTTGATGCCTGCCTGGCCTATATTGATTTTATGTACTCAACGGATGGTCTGCAGCAATTGTTTAATGGTCCTGAGGGAGTAACTTGGGAAACAGACAGTGAAGGTGTAACCAAAGTAACAGAAGAAGGATGGAAATATATCAATGATCCTGCTCTTGAACTTCCAGACGGAGGAACACTTGGATCAGGTCTTATGATCGGCAGCTATGGTCTTTCCACTGCTTTCATTAATCCAACCACCTCACAGACACTTAACTATAAATTATGGCCTTCCACACTGGAATATAATCTTGCTTCACAGACCAATCTACAAAAAGACTGGTCAAGCGTTACCGGATATAATTCAACGATGGAATATCTGAAAGCCAATGATATGACACTTGAAATACCGATTGCGCAGGCACTGATTCCAGCAATGACAGATGATATCTCCTCGCTGGCTTCAAAAATCGGTGAAATCGTGAAAGAGAATTCATGGAAGATGATCTTTGCAAAAGATGATGCAGAATTTGAAAGTTATTATAATGATATGAAGACGAAAGCAGAAGGTTTAGGACTGGAAACTGTCTACAGCTGGTCACTCGAAAGTTGGAATACCGCTAAGACAGAAGGCGATAAGTACAAATAAATTTTAACTGAGATACCAAGAAGTAGCATTGTGTTAGTTTAATATAAAGTTCGGGGCTGCCTTATCTGGTAGCCCTGAATGTTTATAAAGTTGGACGCAGAACTTTCTGATTTATATCAGCAGAACAATGGTAATCACTCAAGCCTATGTGTTATGATGAAGTTGAAACAATATTACGTAGGAGGACATCTCTAACATGATAACTGCAGGAATTAAGAGATTTTATCGCAAGTATATCCATGTAAGGTTTTACACTCGCTTGATGATCTGTTACACCCTCATCTTTGTGCTGGTGGCGTATGTATTTGCATTTATTGGAACGAAATATTACAGCGAATATGAAACGGTAAAAAAACTTCAGGAGAGCAGGACTGCACTCAATGCAATCAGCAGTTATTATTCCTTAAAACAATCAGAGCTGTCGGATATTATTTTACCATTTTATCAGACACAGTATGATGATTTCAATCTGGATACCGTGCTTAGGTCACCGACGGATGATTTATACAGTAATGCGAATGGTAAGAAGGAAATGGTGGAGGTACTCCAGAAGATTGCGGACCGTGACGGAGATATCGAGCAGATACTACTTTATAAGAATATTAATGGATCAAAATATGTATATAAAAGAAAAGATCAGACAATTGAGATGGTGGAGGATGAGTATCCATTTTTTGAAGAACTTGAAACGAAGAAATCAGGACGGATTATTATAGGAACACGGACAACAGGCAGATCCACCATATATGGAATCGGCGGTGTGATTGGAATTGGTAAGGATGCAGGAGCAGCTGGAAAATATCTGATTGCCTATAACACGGCAGCAATTGGAAGTATACTTCAAGGTTATAGTGGAACTTACGGCCGGTTTGTGCTGGTGTCATTAACTGGAGATATCATATTTGACTCAGAGGGCAACTACGATGAAAAGAAATTTCCCTATATCCAGGAGTTGATAGACGGAGAAGATAGTATCACAATTGACGGAGAAGACTGCGCGATCCAAACAATTCAAGAAGAGAAAGGCAAGATGATTGCAGCGAATATTGTACCTAATAAGGAGCTGAAAGATAGCAAGTTTCCATTAATGATTTATGGATTATTGACGCTTATGGCGATTATCTGCGCTGCTCTTTATATGGTCGGAGGATATTTTATCTCGAGAAAGCTGAAAGAAATTGAGAATGCAATGAAATTAGTCGGATCAAATAATCTTAACTTTCGGATTCCGATTGCAGATCCAACCGATGAATTTGAAGAGATTGCAGTTAAATTTAATCAGATGTGTGATGAATTACAGAAGACCATTGAACGGGAATATATTAGCGAAATTAAGAAAAAGAATGCGGAACTTAGCTCACTTCAAGCAGGAATCAATCCTCATTTTCTCTATAATACATTGGAAGTAATACGTGTGAAAGCAGTGGATACCGGAGACGGAGATGTTGCTAAGATGATCGTAACCTTAGCTAATCTTTACCGGATGATTGTGCGCGATGACACATTTATTCCGATTCGCAAGGAGGCACTTATTTGCGACATGTATATGGATTTATTTTCGTATCACTACGAGAATTCTCTGGATTATGAAATAGAGATGGATCCGCGTATCAGCGAATACGGTATTCCGAAAAATCTCCTTCAACCGATTATCGAAAATTACTTTATTCACGGAATTAAAGATATCTTTTATGCCAATCAATTCAAAATAAAGGGATTCCTGACGAATGGAGATATTTGCTTCATATTTGAAAATAATGGACGTGATATTAATAAAGAAGAATTAGAGGAAATAAGAAGGAATATCGAGGCCGTTAAGCCGGAAGCAGAATCGGGATACGGACTACTTAATATTCAGAAGAGAATCAGACTGATTTACGGAGAACCTTACGGAATTAAGCTGGAAAGCGAAGAAAACAAGATGACGCGAATCACGGTTCTAATCAAAGCAATGACTTGTGAAGAACTCGAAGCTAGCCTCGCCTCTCCGGAAGAGATGTAGATTTAAAAATACAAATCCAAGAGAAACAAATTCTGGAGATACAAGATTGTAAGATAAAAATTCTAGAGATACAAATCCAAGAGAAACAAATAAATATAACAAGAAAGTAATACATCTATCAGAAACAGCAACCAGTTACATTAAAAATAAATCACTTAAAATAAGGAGTGGTACAATGAATAGTTACATGCCATCAATTGAAAAAGCAATTAATTGGATCAATACGCAGATGCTCACTTTTGATAATGGATACTATGGCATCTATGAAAGAATCCGGATTGACAAACATATCAGAACGAACTGGAGCAGACCGGATTGTAATGCAGAATATTTACGCGTCCTACATACCTATGATAAAATGACTGGAGAAATCAGGTGCCGGAAGATAGAGGAAAATATACTTGCCTGGCTGGAGCGAACACAGGACAGGGAGGAACTCTCCGTATGGAAAGGTTCCATGCCCTTTTACCTAATTGATGGTTACATCAGTGACGGAGAGGTCAGCGCTTCCCTCTATCAGAATGACAATGGAAAAGTGATGATTGCAATGTGCCAATTATTTGAATCGACCAAGGAGGAGCGCTATTTAGAGATTGCCAGAGGACTGGGTGAGTACTGGATTAATACGCAACAGCCGGATGGAACATATGGCATCGATGATGGTAAAAATATGCAGGTATGCCGAAGAGGACCTTGCTTTGTACAGTGGCTGGTGATCGGATTTTATCAGCTTTATCATATTACAGAGGATATGAGGTATCTCGAATCTGCTGAACTTGGAATGGAATATTTGATCTCACTCCTGCAGGAGGACGGAAGAATCGACACCTCATATAAACTGATTAAAATGGAGGACTGGCGTCCGGTTTCCTCTGAGATAACGATTATGCTATTAACGCTGAGCAACGCATATCAGGTTACGGAAAAGCCAATCTATTTTCAGAAATTGCATCAGGTAGGAGAGTATCTGCTCTCCATGCAACAGGAAAGTGGCGCAATACTTAACTGCAAAGACACTGACCCAGAGGCCTCCTTGCAAAATAATAAAGATCTGTGCGACCTTGTTTATACGCAGAACTTTGCAATCCAAGCACTTATTGCCGCATATGAAGTAACTGGAGAGAAGAAATACTTAGATAGTGCTTACCGTCTGGGAGATTTCCTAGTAAGCATCCAGTGCAATGAGGAATCCAAACTGTGGGACGGAGGCTGGCGAGGTTCCTATAACGTTGTAACAAAAGAATGGGACGGCAGAGCCGACCAGAACAACCTGATTGACGAGGGTGGAATGTACTCCGTCTACACCGGCTGGTGCTGTACGAATATTGTGTATGGTTTGGAACTATTAGAACAGTATAGAACAAAATAAAAATAGAAAGCGTGACTGATATGAATTTAATCCCATTGCCAAGCAGCATTACACCACAAGAAGGAATATTTGTTATAGATCACAGCACAGCCATTGTAATGGACCGAACACTGGATGACCATGATTTAGAAACGGCGAAACTATTACAGCAGGAAATCAAAAAAGTGCTGGGAATTAAGCTGCAGATTAAGAAGGTTATAAAAATCTCTGAATTAAATGATAATAACTGCATCTGCTTACAATATGATGAAACTAAAACGAACAAGGAAGCATACCAATTAATCGTTGATACTGACAAAATTATCATTAATGCCAGCGCTAACCGAGGATTTCTCTACGGAGTTGCAACTCTGATCCAGTTGTGCAAGACCTACCATTCAGAGATTGGCTGTACCATCATATCGGATCTGCCGTCTTATGCAAACAGAGGTTATATGCTGGATGTCACACGTGGAAGAATCCCTACGATGAGTAGCTTGAAAAGGCTCATTGACAGCCTGGCACAATATAAAATAAATCAACTTCAGCTTTATATGGAAAACTGCGTACGTCTGGATGGTTTTGAGGAAATCTGGTCGCAGACGGATCCATTTACTCAGGAAGAAATTCTGGAACTGGACAGTTACTGCGATATCAGGGGCATCGAGCTGGTACCATGTATCGCTACGTTCGGACATCTTTATGATATACTCCGTTCCGAAAGCTTTCGCAAATACAGTGAAATCGATGCAGATAAGGGTGAACCATTTACCTGGTATCACAGGATGAGATACCATAGTATAAATACTGCAGATCCGGAAAGTTTTACGCTTATCACAAGTATACTTGACAAATACATGCCATTATTCCGAAGTGACATAATAAATATCTGCTGTGATGAAACCTTTGATCTAGGTAAGGGAAGAGGTGCTTGCCTGGCAGAGCAAACAAGTTATGGTGATATGTATTATGCATATGTTAATCTGCTAGTAGATTATATTCAAAGCAGAGGTAAAAAAGTCATGATTTGGGCGGATATTGTGCTAAATCATCATGATAAAATAGATAAGCTGAATCCGGAGGTAACCTGCCTCAACTGGTATTATTACTATGGTGCGAAAGAAGAGAAAGTGAAAATATTTGCTGATAATTCCATTAACCAGTATGTCTGCCCAAGTGTATCAGGCTTCAGCAGATTGGTGAATGCTTATGACATGAGTTTTACAAATATAAAGGAAATGACGAGACTTGGTAAGCAGTATCATGCAGATGGCGTCCTGAATACGGACTGGGGAGATACCGGACACATTAATATGCCGTCACTTGCTGTTCCGTGCATGATTTATGGAGCTGCCTTAAGCTGGAATGTAGAGGACGACCGAGATTACGATACGATGGATCAGGATATTTCTGCCTTGGAATATGGGGACTCGGACAAAAAACTAGTGGGATTATTACGAGAACTGTCACATCAGGATGTGATTATCTTTAATGATCTTGCATTTTTCAGAGATTATAAGGTTTATAACTTGCCTTACTATGATTTCGACACTTGTCTTTATGACAATACGAAAACCAGAATTATGGAAACATCAGAGGAACAACTGAAAGTAGCAGTGAAACGTTGCGGTGAACTGATGATCAGTCTGAAACAAAGTATTGGTAGCTTACATATCAATCATCAGCAGGAAGTTGCTGAATTTTATCTCTCTGCCCGCGGTGTCGCACTGATGCAGGAATTGGCACTTGTGATTAAGAAGTGCGAATATAATCAGGAGGTTGACTTGCTGGAAAGCCCATCGGAACTGGCTCGTAAGCTGGAGTACTGGCTGATGGATTACTGCGATGCATGGAGAGCAGTAAGCCGTGAGAGTGAATTGTATCGAATTAAGGAATTTGTATTACAGATTTGTACCATCCTTAGGAAATATGAAAATAATAAGGTAGAGGCATAAAGAGAACATTGGGGTTCATTATGTGATAAGTATAATTGTTTTTAGAACTATGTAATAAGAAAATAAATAATTAATCAAATAATAAATCAATTAAATAGATAAAAAGTAATCTGAATCGTAGTGAATAATAGCAAGTAAGAAACTTAATAATAAGAAATATAGAAATCAAGAATCTTATTCTAGTAGCTAACAGAGGGAGAAATAATGAATAAGAAAGAATTATTAAATAATATTAAAGGACAGATGATTATTTCATGCCAGGCGGTACAAGGAGAACCCTTGTATGTCGAGGAAGAATCAATGATGTATCTGATGGCCAGAGCTGCGAAGATGGCAGGCACCCCTGCTATCCGCACCAGTGGCGTCCGTGATGTGATTGCAATCAAAGAGGAAACAGGACTAGCGGTGATTGGATTGATTAAAATCAAGTATCCGGATTTTGAAGGTTACATCACGCCTACTATGAAAGAAGTGGAGGAATTAGTTGAAGCCGGTTCTGATGTGATAGCCCTTGATTGTACCATGAGGAAACGCGGAGATGATAAGACAGTGAACGAGTTCATTGCTGAAATCCGTGCAAAATATCCGGACATTATTCTGATGGCGGATGTATCGAATTATGAAGAAGGAATCAATGCATGGAAGTGCGGAGTAGACATTGTTGGCACCACAATGAGCGGATATACGGATTACACACCGAAACTTGATGAGCCTGATTATGAACTGATGAAACGATTGGCTGCCGATATTACGATTCCTGTGATTGGGGAAGGAAAGATTCATTACCCAGAGCAGGCAGTAAAAGCAATGGATACCGGAGTATGGGCAATTGTGGTCGGCGGAGCAATTACCAGACCACTAGAGATTGCGAAGAGATTTATGAAGGCAGTGAATGAAAATAACGAATGAGAACAAGGAATAAAAACAAAGAATCAAACAGAGAATAAAAATAAAGAATAAAGCAAAGAATAAAAACAATGAAAAAAACAATAAATAGAAGCAAGAAATAACACAAGGAATGTATGCTAATTAAATTCAGCAGAAATCAGAGGAAAAATATGAGGATAGCTGTACTTGATATTGGTGGAACTTCAATTAAATCGGGTGTCTGGGATGGGACCTGTCTTCAGGAATATCAGGAATCGGATACGGAAGCGGTGCTGGGCGGAGTCTGCGTAATGGAACTTGCTAAGAAAATACTGAAATCCTATCATGATTTTAATGCAATTGGAATCAGTACGGCCGGGCAGGTGAATTCGGTAAAGGGCGTGATTCATTATGCCAATGACAACCTTCCGGGTTATACAGGAATGGAAGTCCGAAGAATTCTGGAGGAAGAATTCAGGGTACCGGTTACCGTGGAAAACGATGTAAATGCTGCAGCAATAGGGGAATCTCGTTACGGAGCAGCGAAAGGCATTCCTGATTTTCTCTGCCTTACCTATGGAACCGGTGTAGGTGGTGCTGTTGTGATCAATCATGAAATATATTCCGGAAGCGAATATTCTGGTGGAGCCTTCGGAGGAATCCTGACTCACCCGGAAGCAGTAGAAGCAAATGTTGATTTCAGCGGCTGCTATGAAAAATATGCATCTGTGACGGCTCTGGTAAAGAAAGCGGTGGAAGTAGATCATGGCTTAATGGATGGACGTAAAGTATTTAATGCATTTTACAGGCCGG
This sequence comes from Mobilitalea sp., assembly GCA_049657865.1. Taxonomy (GTDB): domain Bacteria; phylum Bacillota; class Clostridia; order Lachnospirales; family Lachnospiraceae; genus Mobilitalea. Next base: position 1,643 of record JBASOB010000116.1, on the reverse strand, counting down.
AGATTCGTGAAATAATTGATTCTTGGATTGATGAAATGGTCAATGGGTTGGTAAGCCTCATCCATATTTTCAATCCTTCCTGCATTATACTTGGAGGAGGCATTATGGAACAATCCTATATTATAGAGGAAGTTAACCGAAGGATTCCGACAAGGGTGGTTCAGGGATTTAAGAATGTGAAGATATGCAGGGCGGATCTTGGCAACCGGGCAGGACTCATAGGAGTAGCTTATATGGCAGGTGGAGGGCTCTAAATCTGGTTATTCTCTCAGATATATAGGAGATTCCACTGAACGGCATCTCTCTAGATTAGAATTACTACAAAGGGAGCATATCATAACTAGAATAAAGTTATGACATGCTCCCTTTGTAGTAATTACTTAATATAGGTATCACTGACTAATAGATCTTTAATCACCTCAGTCGGTATGGTGAATTCTACAATTCCCATACTTCCGGGGGCAACTGCATATTCATCGAAGACGATTACCAGCTTGGAGTCTGCTGTAATATAGAAGGACTGTTCTGGGTCAATCTTGGTAAAGCCACCAACAGAACCATCTCCATCGATAAAATACATCATGTTCTCATCAGCGTTCATCTGTTCCGTCATCTGCTTTTTAATATTGTCCGTGATCAGGTCAATATAACGATCATCCGTAAAAAGACTTGGTAGGGTAATGATAATCTGATTCTTTAAGTCAATATTATCATAGTGCACCGATTCAGATCCAGAAGCTGCAATTTCTGTTTTGATTCTTTCGATAACATATAAATCTTCGGTATTTGTCTTTACTGTAAAATTGGTATATAGGGCAAGCATTTGCGGAGTAAGTTCTTCTTCGCCTATTTCAGCAAGGAAATCATTGTACAGCTTGGTATTCTCTTTAAGGTATTTTTCGTTTAATGCATTTTCTAAATTACTATTTTCTAACCCTTCTATCTTAGGAACCTCGATATCAGCTTCATAATGATCATCCTGATAGGTCAATTCCCGGAAGGTAACAAGCTTCACAAGGCTTTTCAGTACAGGAATCTGGTACATTGCATAAGCCGCAGAGGGGACCAGATTAATGGTTCCGATAAAAAGGATCAGGATAGCAGCAACGGAAGCGAAAGAAGCTTTTATCCTTCTATTTCTTTTCCTCTGCTTCTCCTTTTTAATGATAGTCTTTTTCACTATAAACTCTAGTTCATCAGGAATTTCGATTGCTTGATACTCCTTTTTTAACTGATTTAATTCTTTCATTTATCGATATCTCCTTATCATCATTATTGGAATGTCTTAACATCGGTTAACTAGGATTTTCTAATTCTATTCTTAATCTTTTTAGGGAAGAATATAACCTTGATTTTACGGTGCTTACATTCTCATTCATGACAGTGGCAATTTCATCAAGTTTCATATCCTCATAAAAACGAAGCATTACAATTGTCTTATTTGTCGTGGACAGTTTGTTTAGTTCCTTCTGTAAGTCGAAATCGGTATAACTATCTTCCGAACTCGGAGCAATTGCTTCAAGTACCTCTTCATCCACAGCGACATATCTTTTCTTCTTTCTCAGAAAGTCCAAAGCCGTGTTAATTACAATCCGATAGAACCACGCTTTCATATATTGCGGGGTATCCATAGAATTAACAGA
>JBASOB010000115.1:0-2243 GCA_049657865.1 Mobilitalea sp. | reverse complement strand
GAAATTGATATGTCATCCAATAGTATTAAAGAACAAGTTCAATCGTTGGGACTAAAAAAAGTAATTTCTTATTTAGATTCTGATCCGGACAAAAATATTCCTAAATTAATAGAATGGGCTGAAAAGTTTGATAAGGAGGGAACAATATCTCGTCAGCTTAGTACTGTAAAATCTGCAATTGCAGATAAAGATGGAAACTGGTATCAGCTTGTTAAAAGTTTGTATACTGATATTGATGCTAGTGTAAGAAAAACTTTATTTGAGAATTTTCTGGTTAATGCAACCATAATCGGAGGACAACGACAAAAAAAGTCAAGAGAAGAAAATAACTGTAATATTCCATGGGCAATACTCATGGATCCAACCTCTGCATGCAATCTGCATTGCACCGGCTGCTGGGCAGCAGATTACGGCAATAAGCTTTCTATGAGTTATGAAACATTGGATAGTATTATTGAACAGGGTAAAAAACTCGGTACCTACATGTATATCTACTCTGGCGGTGAACCATTAATGCGTAAACGTGATATTATCAAGCTTTGCGAAAAACATAACGACTGTGCCTTCTTGGCATTTACAAATGCTACGTTAATAGATGAGGCATTCGCTGATGAGATGCTTAGAGTTAAAAACTTTGTTCCTGCAATAAGTGTAGAAGGGTTTAAAGAGGATACTGATTTCAGACGAGGCGAAGGTACATATCAGTCGGTCTTAAATGCGATGGAAATATTAAAAAAGAAAAAACTTCCATTCGGTATATCCTGTTGTTACACAAGTAAGAATACCGATGTCATAGGAAGCGAAAAATACTTTGACGATATGATTGCAAATGGTGCAAAATTTGCCTGGTTCTTTACTTATATGCCAGTTGGAATTGATGCGGTACCTGATCTCATGGTAAATCCGGAACAAAGAGAATATATGTATCATCAAATCAGAAAATTTAGAGAAACTAAACCATTGTTTACGATGGATTTTTGGAATGATGGCGAATATGTTAAGGGATGTATTGCTGGAGGAAAATGCTATCTTCATATCAATGCAAATGGTGATATAGAACCTTGTGCTTTTATTCATTACTCCGACTCAAACATTAAAGAAAAGACCTTGATTGAAGCGTATAAGTCTCCTTTGTTCATGCAATACAAGGAAAATCAACCTTTTAGCGAAAATTATCTGCGTCCTTGTCCACTGCTTGACAATAAAGGACGGCTGGCCGAAATGGTAGATAAATCGGGAGCAAAATCAACAGACATGCAACACCCGGAGGATGTACATGCTTTGTGTGCTAAATGCAAGACTGCGGCGGATAATTGGGAAATCACAGCCAACAGGCTTTGGGAAGCATCTCATAGGGTGTGAAGGATGCAGGAGCGAACAGATATGAGGTTATTGGAAAAAGAGGTTAAAAGTGCAATTAAATAGAGAGAGATGAAAAACGTGAAGCATACTTTTTTACCTCAGTGTTAATTCCTGTATCCGAAACAAAATCATTTTATTGAAGAACAAAAAAGCATAACGATAAATAGTTTAAAATATAAAAGTGAGGTGAAGCTATGAAAGATTATGTGATTGTTACTGATTCAACATCGGACCTTCCAACCAATATTACTTATGAACTTGGCATTCAGGTCATACCTATGCCATTTAACTTAGGTGATGATAATTATATACATTATCCTGATGGAAGAGAGCTAGAAATTCATAAATTTTATGAAAGACTACGTCTTGGTGAAAAATCCACCACAACGCAGATAAACATTAATACATTTATGGAATACTTCGAAACTATCATAAAGTCCGGAAATGACATTATATACATATCATTTTCATCAGGATTAAGCGGTACGTATAATTCATCATTACTGGCAGCAGAAGAATTAAAGATGAAATATCCAAAACGTAAGATTATTTGTGTAGATTCCAGAGCCGCTTCTTTAGGTGAAGGACTTTTAGTATACAGCTCAGCAAAGAAAAAGGAAGAAGGATTCGAATTAGAAGAGCTTAATGAGTGGATTATAAATAACCGCTGCCATTTATGCCATTGGTTTACTGTAGATGATTTAAATCATCTTAAGCGAGGGGGAAGAGTAACAACTATGACAGCAGCAGTAGGCACTGCATTGGATATAAAGCCTATTCTGCATGTTGACGATGAAGGACATCTAATACCTGTATTCAGGGTAAGAGGGCGTAAAAGGTCGCTAAAAGCATTGGTTGATCAAATGCTAAAAAGTTGTATC
>JBASOB010000114.1:0-7255 GCA_049657865.1 Mobilitalea sp. | reverse complement strand
CAACAAGCCCATCTAGTCCGGTAAAAAATCTGACCAGACAACATAAGATAGAGAAAAATTTTAATAAATGGATTGAGCAGCATAAAATCATGATTATCTGTGGTCACACCCATAGGTATAAATATCCGAAAAAAGAAGATCTGCCTTACTTTAATGTAGGGTGCTGCATTTATCCGGGAAGTATAACAGGAATTGAAATCGTGGGAGAAAATATTATGATGATCAGGTGGCGAATTGTTCCGAACGATTACGGGGTGCTTCGGATTGTAAGGGAGGTACTTAGAGGTCCGGAACCAATCGCAATGTTTGATCTTAAAAAGTAGAGGTTGCAACGAAGCATCAGTTTCTGTATGATTAAGAGATAAATATTTCTCTCAGCAAAGCTTGTATCTTCAGAATATGATTTGCTGGTAGTCGAAGGAACGGAGATAAATATGTCAGATACCACAAAAAGAGCCCTTGCAGCATCGCTTAAAAAGCTGTTATTAGAAAAACCTCTCGATAAAATTACTGTAATTGATATTACAGATGACTGTGAAGTAAATCGGCAGACTTTCTACTATCATTTTAAAGATATCTTTGACCTTGTAGAATGGATCTATATCAGTGAGGCTAATAAAGCACTTGGAGACAAGAAGACCTCTGATACCTGGCAGCAGGGATTTCTACAGATATTTGAATATATACAGGAGAATAAAGCACTTGTTACAAATACTTATCATTCCATCAGTCGAGAACATCTAGAGCGCTTCCTCTATAATGAGACATATCAGCTCTTAATTGGGGTGATTGAGGAAAAGGCGGAAAGTATGGCTGTCCGAGATGTAGATAAAACATTCATTGCGAACTTTTATAAATATGCTTTTGTTGGGATTGTGTTAGAATGGATTCGAACCGGAATGCATGAAAATCCGTCCGCAATTATTGGACGTTTGAATATTCTAATTCAGGGAGATATTACAAAAGCACTTGAAAACTTCAGAACCGATCACACTAAATCAATATGATGCTACCATGCAACATCGTAATATGTAAAAGCACAAGGAACGAGCACCACTTTGCTAGTTTCGTAATTTACGTTGTGAATATGAATTTAATTCACGCTAAGTAGACAAAATGGCAGTAATGTATAAAGTTTTTACAACAGCAGCTTTGTGTCGGAAGTTACGACAGGAAGCTGCTGTTGTCTATTCTAAAGAAATCATAAATCAGCTATCCTATTACTAGAAAATAATTACTTGGAGGTAATGACAATGTATTATAGTAACGGAAATTACGAAGCTTTTGCAAAACCAAAAAAACCGGAAGGCGTAGATAGAAAATCAGCATATTTAGTGGGATCCGGCCTGGCATCACTTTCGGCTGCATGCTTTTTAGTAAGAGATGGTCAGATGAAAGGAGAACATATTCATATATTAGAAGAGCTCAGCCTTCCTGGTGGAGCCTGTGATGGTATTAATGATATCCAGAAGGGCTTTATTGCCCGCGGGGGACGTGAAATGGAAAATCATTTCGAGTGCCTGTGGGATTTATTTCGCTCAATTCCATCTTTTGAAAACGAGGGTGCTTCTGTTCTGGATGAATATTATTGGCTGAATAAGGAAGATCCTAATTATTCCTTAATCAGAGCAACCGTGAACAGGGGAGAAGATGCCCATACCGACGGTAAATTCGGACTAAGTGAAAAAGCTTCAATGGAAATCATTAAGCTGTTTATGACCAAGGATGAAGATCTATATGATAAAAAAATAGAAGATGTATTTACGGACGAACTATTTTCCTCCAACTTCTGGCTTTATTGGAGAACGATGTTCGCTTTTGAGGAATGGCATAGTGCACTAGAAATGAAACTCTACATTCAGAGATTTATTCACCACATTGGCGGACTGCCTGATTTCTCCGCTTTGAAATTTACCAAGTACAACCAATATGAATCTTTGATTTTACCAATGGTGAAATATCTTGAATCTTATGGCGTACAATTTCAATATGATACAAAAGTAACCAATGTAGTCTTCAGCATCACCAAAGGGAAAAAGGTCGCTAAAAAAATCGTATGCTTGCATAAGGGACACGAAGAAAGTATTGATTTAATTGAAGATGATCTGGTATTTGTAACAAACGGCAGCTGCACGGAGAATTCTACGCTAGGCGATGATCATCATGCACCAAAGGTTGATAAGACAGCCGGAGGATGCTGGGAACTTTGGAGAAATATTGCTGCACAGGACCCTGCTTTTGGACACCCTGATAAATTCTGCACCAACATAGAGGCTACCAACTGGGAGTCAGCTACAGTTACAACACTCGATAATAAAATTCCTGCCTATATAGAAAAAATATGTAAGCGCGACCCCTTCAGCGGGAAGGTCGTGACGGGAGGAATCATTACAGTCAAGGATTCGAAGTGGCTTATGAGCTATACCTTAAATCGTCAGCCTCATTTCAAAGAACAGCCGGGCGATCAGTTAGTAGTTTGGGTATACGGTCTATTTACGGATGTTCCGGGAGATTATGTGAAGAAGCCGATGAGAGAATGCACCGGTATCGAGATTACCGAAGAATGGTTATACCATATGGGCGTTCCGGAAAAAGAAATTCATGATATGGCAACTAACTCCGCTCATTGTATTCCTTGTATGATGCCTTATATTACTGCATTTTTTATGCCTCGAACGGAAGGTGACAGACCGAAAGTCGTTCCAGAGGGATGTGTCAACTTTGCCTTCATCGGACAATTTGCGGATACGGTAAGAGATACGGTATTTACAACAGAATATTCCGTCAGGACTGCAATGGAGTCGGTATATACTCTGCTTGACATAGACCGCGGAGTTCCGGAAGTCTTTGGTTCCTGTTATGATGTACGTGTGCTTTTAGATTCTACTTCTAAGATGATGGATGGTAAAAAGCTTGCTGATATGAAGCTTCCTTTTGTCGTAAATATTGTAAAAAAGAAAGCTTTAAAGAAAATATCCGGAACAGTGATCGAAGAGCTGCTCCAGAGATATCATATGATTTAATAAAATAGTAAAAGGCTGATGATAAAAAGTCAGGTCAATAAAAATATTCTTAGGTCGTGATAACCTGTAGTAGGCGGTTATCACGGCCTATTTAGATTAATGATAAGAAAATTAGCGAAGTTTACAAGCAAAGAGAAAGACAGGGTTATTCATAGGATTGATTTTCAATTATAATAAAGTAATTGAGGTATTTTTAGACAATATATGATAAAATAAAGGGAATTGTTAATTATGATGCAGTACATGATAGGAACACTAGCGCGTGAGCATCTTGGATAGAACATAGGGAAGGAAGTATAGATAATGATGGACTTACAAACATTTTTTACAGAAAATAATAAAGTGGCTTTAGCTTTTTCCGGTGGGACGGATTCTTCCTATCTTTTATTTGCAGCAATGCATTACGGAGCACAAGTGAAGACATATTATATACACACGGCATTTCAACCTGAATTTGAGCTGGAGGATGCTAAACGCCTGGCAGAACAACTCCATGCTGATATGGAGGTAATCGAGATGGATGCACTGGCTGATCCTCAGGTGGCGGCAAACCCCGAAAATAGGTGTTATTATTGTAAAATAAACTTATTCCGCGAACTCCTAGAACACTCCAAAAAGGACGGATATTCTGTATTGATTGATGGAACCAATGCTTCGGATGATGCAGGAGACCGCCCGGGAATGAGAGCATTAGAAGAACTCGCTGTCAGATCTCCACTTCGGGAATGCCAACTTTCTAAGGAGGAGATACGAAAACTTTCCAAAGAAGCCGGACTGTTTACCTGGAATAAACCGGCATATGCCTGTCTGGCAACAAGAATTCCGGCTGGAAACGTGATCACAGAAGAGATTTTAAGCAAAGTGGAAGATTCGGAGAACTTTTTGTTCTCTTTAGGATATACAGATTTTCGTGTCAGAGTTATGGGTGAGAATGCAAGATTACAATTACCTGAAAATCAGATGCAGCAAGCAATTAATCAAAGAAAAATAATTATCGGTGAATTGAAGAAATATTTTAAAGCAGTATTACTGGATATGGAAAGCAGATAATAGTGTGAAGATGTTCCCACAGAAGAACTGCGAAACTCGCACAGTGGTGCTCGTTCCTTGTTCTTCCGGGTATTTGAGATGCTGCAAAGCAGAGAGAGGTATGGATACTAATATGAGTCAGAATCAGATAAGAGATATATTGGAGCAGGTAAAAGATGGCAGGATGTCAACGGAAGATGCAATGCTTCTATTAAAGAAAGAACCTTTTGAAGATATTGGTTTTGCTAAAGTGGATCATCACCGTGAACTTAGACAGGGCATGGCGGAAGTTATCTATGGCGCCGGTAAAACTCCGGAACAGATCATAGCAATCGTAGATTCAATGCTTAAAAACGGACAAAAAACGATACTAATCACACGGATGAGTAAAGAGGCAGCACTTATTGTGGAGCAGAAGCACAAGGTGATGTACCATGAGCATAGTAAAGTTGGAATTATCGGTGAGATACCTGCGAAAAGCGGAATGGGCAAAATTGTGATTGCGACTGGCGGAACCTCAGATATGTACGCAGCAGAAGAAGCGGCACTTACGGCTGAGGCATTTGGAAATCAAGTGGTACGTCTGTATGATGTCGGAGTGGCAGGTCTTCATCGCTTATTGGCACATATGGATGAAATAATGGACGCTAAGGTAATCATTGCGATAGCAGGTATGGAGGGAGCTCTTGCCAGTGTAATTGGAGGTTTAGCTGACTGTCCTGTGATAGCAGTTCCTACCAGTGTAGGTTATGGCGCTTCTTTTGGCGGACTTGCTGCACTTTTATCTATGTTAAATTCTTGTGCAAGCGGTGTCAGCGTAGTGAATATTGATAACGGTTTTGGAGCGGGATACTTGGCTAGTATGATTAATCACATGGAGGGCAAGAAATGAAAATGATTTATGTTGACTGCTCCATGGGGGCAGCCGGAGATATGCTGATGTCAGCTCTTTTAGAACTGAGAGAGAATCAGGAGGGTTTTATTCAGAGAATGAATGACCTTAATATTCCAGGAGTGAAGGTTTCTTTATCCAAGGCTGTTAAATGTGGTATTACCGGTCTTCATGTAACAGTTAAGGTAAAGGAAGAGGAAGAAAAAAGTGTGGATATCGATCATTTCCATGGATATGTCCATAGGAATATTGCGGAAGCACATTTTTATACACAGGAACATAGGAGTGAACTACATCTTCATGCGCAGGAACATGTAGATGGGGGGCATATTCATACACAGGAACATATTGAGGGTGAACATAATCATTCCCATGAACATATAGACGGAGGAAATAGCCATACCCATGAGCATATAGATACTGGAAATAGCCATACCCATGAGCATATAGATACTGGACATAGCCATACCCATGAACATACAGATGCTGAACATAGCCATACCCATGAGCATACAGGTGCTGAACATAGCCATACCCATGAGCATACAGAAGCTGGACATACTCATACCCATGAACATATAGATGCTGAACATATTCATACTCACGAACATCAGGAGGGGTTACCTATTCACTCCCATACTGGTATGGAAGAAATTAAGAATATTGTAAATGCGCTGAATTTATCTGACAAGGTTCGTAGCGATGTACTAGAAGTATATGGTCTGATTGCCAATGCAGAAAGTCAGGTACATGGCGTGAGCGTAGACCAGATACATTTTCATGAAGTAGGTTCTATGGATGCAGTCACGGATATTATCGGCGTCTGCATGTTGATGGAGGAATTAGCGCCGGAACAAATGATTGTCTCTCCGATTCATGTAGGAAGCGGTCATGTGAAATGTTCCCATGGAATCCTTCCGGTTCCTGCACCGGCAACCGCATATATTCTTCAGGGTATTCCAATGTATGGAGGCTCAATTAAGGGGGAATTATGTACGCCGACCGGAGCAGCACTGCTAAAGCATTTTGCAACAAGTTTTGGTGACATGCCGGTAATTAAAGTTTCGTCAATTGGACGAGGGATGGGCAATAAAGACTTTGAAGTAGCAAACTGTGTTATTGCATACCTGGGACAAACTCAGGAGGTGACGAGCGACGTTACGGAAATAAGCTGTAATCTGGATGATATGACGCCGGAAGCGATAGGCTTCGTGCAGGAATTGCTATTTGAAAAAGGGGCACTGGAGGTATATACCACCCCGATTGGAATGAAAAAGAGCCGACCGGGAATTATGCTTACCTGTATGTGCCACCCGGAACAAGTTGATCGGATGTCAAACCTGATGCTGCGTCATACAACCACGCTCGGAGTCAGAATTACGCAAAGCAGAAGAGTGATATTAGAACGTTTTCAAACCATTCAGGAGACAGAATTAGGAACCATCAGAATCAAGCATGCAATCGGAGAAAACATCGAAAAATCAAAACCAGAATATGATGATATTGCCAAAATAGCGCGGGAAAATAATCTTACCTTCGCTGAAGTGATGGATAGAATTAAAGATTAGAGCGAAGAAAGAACGTCATTACACAGAAGAAGCTTCAAAGTTCGTACTATTATGCGAACTTCGAAGCTTTTTCTATATTTAAGATTTCGAAATGTGTTATTACATTTTATTAGTACGAGTATTAACGATATTGTGCGCGAATCTCAATTAAGCGGACCTCATGCGGTTCGAGTTCACAGGAAACTGTCAGGTAGTTATTTTCTACTGACAGTTTCCTTTTTTTGATTAAAGGAACGGATATTGATTTCAGGTAATTGATATCCTCCAGCGTCTCGAGAGGCAGAGCACCAATCTCAACCCATTTATCAAACACACTTCCGTGGTCTCTGTTTATTATGGTTTCGGTCAATACATATTCACTGTTCGTCAGTTCGGCAAGTGAAATGACATATTTTTTACGCTTTTCATTAGGAAACGGAGTATACCTGTTTGTGAAGGTCATGTCAAATAGTTCGCCAGCTGCATATAAATCGGAGAAATGCTGATAATTATATAGAATAATTTGAAAACACTCTCTTTCCTTGGTTATGAAATAACCTTCACCACGGCCAATCAGGCGATCACCTAATTTCCGCAGAAGACACATTGCATAGTACTGTGGCTTTTTAATTCCGTTGTAAGTAAATAAACCAAGACCACCATGAAACAATTCTTCGGATAGCTTAACTTCTTCGATAAAATCTGATAAAACCCAATATCCGAAGCTATCTAGATGGTCATAATTGTCCAGGATATTTTTCATG
>JBASOB010000113.1:0-5466 GCA_049657865.1 Mobilitalea sp. | reverse complement strand
GCACCTTGGGATGAAACAATCCAAGAACTTTGTAATAACAAAATGGAGTAAAATGCTCGCATTCCGGAAGCCTAGCAATAGGATCCGGATTTGTTTTAGGTATACCCTGAAACTATGCGCTTACTTTTTTTTGGTTCAGGGCATTGTGGAGTGTGAGGTTAGGTTAGAAATATTGTAAAATATAGAAATAGCAATAATTATAACCCATCGGGTGTCTTGATGACGTTCGGTGGGTTTTGCACGAAGTCTATCTTGAACTCATAAAAGAGGAACTGATACAACAAAGTGTTTCTGAGGAGCAATTTTTGTCAGTCAATCTTAAGAGTAGAAATAATCCATTTGCCCAGTTTTTTCAAGTAATTTTGGTAGAAAAATGAGGAAAACTATGGTACTATTTTATTGTAAAGTATCATCAATAATAAAGATTTGAATGCTTATAGAAACGGATAGGAGCTACTTAATTTAATATGTTTTAATCAGTGACATCAAACAGAAGCGTTTCAATCAACAGATATATAAGTGCCACAGTCTAAGAATGGAGGAATCAGCATGGTTAATCAGAGTTTTTATGAAAGTATAATATTTAAAAACCTCCTATCGACAGCTATTTTGATCACTATCTTTTATCTGTCGTTTTTTGTTAGCAGATGGGCAAGAAGATGTCAGCCTATCACTAAGAAAATTTTGCTGGGAGTCTATTTTGGCGTGGCTGCCGATTTGCTGATTTGGTTAAATTATTTTCTCAGGAACAGTGATTTGATTGATGTGAAGCTGGTTATGATCGGAATAATCGCGACCTGGCTTGGACTTATTCCTGCTTCAATTGCATTAATCATGATTATAGTTGGTGCGCTTGTGGCATATGGGACATCTTTTTCAGCTAGTATATTAATAATAGCACTGGTATCATGTGCTATCACAGGATATATTCTTAACTTGGCTGGAAAACCGCAAAAAAAATCTAAGAAGGTAAAATACTTTCTTAACCTGTTTTTCGCTGTAATCCTATCCCTGCAGGCGGTGTTATGGAAATACTTAATTCTAAATTTTTCAGGATTGAAAATAAGTTTGCTTGATTCGGGCTTACACAAGTCTTTGTTCTTTCTATTTGTTGCTCACAGCGTAGGATTGATACTGATGTCCGAACGCGAAATAGAAACAAAGACGCGAGAGGTGGAAAATACATACAATGAGTTAAATAAAGCATATAACGATCTGAATAAACAGAAAGAGGAGATACAGGATGCATATGAGCAGCTGTCTGTTTCTGAGGAGGAATTAAGAGCGCAAAACGAGGAAATCCAAACAGCTTATGAGAAAATCTCTGCTTCCGAAGAAGAGATTGAGATGTTGCTCAATGTAGGGAATGAGGCCATTTGGAAGTATGATGCCAAGACAGGGAGAAAAAAGTATTCTGATAGAGCTTTTATAGGGCTGGGGTATCAACCTAACGAAGTAGAAGAGTTTGAAGCGTACACAAAGCAAATGCGGCATCCGGAAGATGCTGCAATGGTGGCGGAGTATGAACAAAATTTGTTTTCTGGAAAGATTAATCAATTCATAATCGAATATAGGGTGAGACACCGGGATGGGCATTATATATGGGTCAGGAACAGGGCAACAAGACTCATCTATAAAAACGGAAAAGAGGTAGGAATCATCGGTTCTTTGCTTGATATATCAAAAGTCAAGGAGTATGAGAATACGATTCTGGATATGGCATATACGGACAGCCTGACGGGACTGCCCAATCGGAGAGCTTTTATCGAGAAATTCAGAGAGTGCCTTGCATCTGTTTGCGAAGGGCTGTTGAATGGAGTTCTATTTTTTGTGGATACGGATAATTTTAAATATATTAATGATGTCATGGGGCATAATGTTGGTGATGACATTCTGAGAGAAATAGGCAGCAGGCTAAGAATGTTAAGTGACAAAGAAAATAGCTTCATCAGCAGGGTAGGAGGAGATGAGTTTGTCATCCTCCATATCGGCAGGTATGACATGAAAGAAATAGAAAACATGGCAAAAGAAATCTCGAAAGTTTTTGCTGCATCTTATACGCTAAATGGAAGGCGGTTGCAGCTAACGAGCAGCATAGGAATCACTACTTATCCAGAAGATGGAAAAACGGTAGAAAAACTCATGAAAAATGCAGACATTGCGATGTATAATGCGAAGAAAAAAGGGAAGGACGGCTGGTGTTTCTTTGATCTCAGACAAGAAGAGGATGCAGATGAGAGGATGCTGATGGAGAGCCACCTGCGCAAAGCGGTAGAGAATGGAGAAATGGTCCTTCATTACCAGCCGCAGGTAAATATTACTGAACATAAAATCATCGGGTTTGAGGCACTTGTTCGTTGGAACAGCCCTGTATTTGGCATGGTAAGTCCTGGTAGGTTTATACCTGTTGCTGAGGATACAGGGACTATCATTCAACTTGGAAATTGGATACTAAAGGAAGCCTGCCTATTTTCAAAAGAGTTAAATAGAAACAGTGATAGCGAAAAGATGTTTGTTTCAGTTAATATTTCACCTCTTCAAATTATTAATCCTGACTTTTTGGAAATGATAAATATAGCCATTCATGAAACAGAAATAGAGCCGGATATGTTAGGGATTGAAATTACAGAAACAGCGCTACTGGAATCCTTTGGTATGGTAGCTGAAAAGATGGATATTTTAAGGAGGAGGGGCATTCATATCTCACTGGATGACTTTGGAATGGGATTTTCTTCACTAAACCATCTGAGAACGCTTCCGATTGACACAGTTAAAATTGACAAGTCCTTCATAGATGATATTATCATAGATGAAAAGAGTCATATTTTGACAGAAGAAATTATCCGAATTTCCCATAAATTAGGCGCGAATATTGTGGCCGAAGGCGTGGAGCATGAAGAACAAGTTGAGTTACTGAAAGAATATGGCTGCGATATTATACAGGGATATTTTTACAGCAAGCCACTTCCTAAGGACGATGCATTCCAGTTTCTTCTTGGCACTTCGTTACAAAACAATCATTAAGAAAGATACAGACATAGAATGGAGTAACCGATGAATACAATACACAAACAAAAAGCCTTGCGTAGGCACCCACTAATCGAATTACTAAAAAATAACAAAGGAAATCCAAGAACCCTAATTTTGATGGAGCCTCTCTGGGGTATTCCATATAACTTGATTGCACCTTTTGCTACATTATATATGTATACACAGGGGGTAACGGACGTTCAAATTGGACTGATTCTGTCAATTGCTATGGTTGTTCAGGTGTTTTTTTCTTTCTTTGGAGGTATCGTCACCGATAAGCTTGGGCGCAAAGTTACAACTATGCTGGGAGATTTCTTTGGATGGGGCTTTGCTTGCCTGATATGGTCTGTTTCTGGAAACTTTTGGTTCTTTTTAATTGCAGTTTTATTCAACAGTTTTGAGCAGATTAACCAGACGGCGTGGTATTGTTTGTTGATTGAAGATGCAGATTCCAAGGATTTATTAGGAATATATACCTGGGTGAACATAGGCGGTCTAGTTGCAATCTTTTTTGCACCAATTTCTGGACTGTTGATAAAATCTTTTTCAGTAGTTCCTGTTGTCCGTGTTTTATATCTTGTTTTTGCGATAAATATGATGATTAAGGTGATTATTACTTATCGACATTGTGAGGAAACACGGCAAGGAAAGATTCGTATGGCTGAGACAAAAGATACCTCTGTTTTACAGATGTTATATGAGTACAAGAATCTGATACCCAAAGTGCTAAGGAATAAAGAGATTATAAAAGTGCTTGCTGTCTCGGTGATTCTACATATAACAAATCTTGTCAGTACCAACTTTTTTAGCTTATATATAACGCAAAGATTAGGCATAGCAGATCGTTATCTAGCTTTTTTTCCTATTTTGAATGCGGCTGTAATGTTGATTTTTATGATTGGAATACAACACCGCTTAGAACATGTGAAATTTCGGATCCCAATGTGGATTGGTCTGGTATTGTATGCTTCTTGCTCGATTCTTCTGATATTTGCGCCAATCGGCAGTATACCTTTTATAATCATTTATGTCTTTGTTGCGGCAGTAGCCAGTGCCCTTGTAATGCCTCGTAAAGAGGCTTTGCTCCAGCTAAACATTGATCCCCAGGAGCGGGCGCGTATTAATGCTTTGATTATGTCCTTTACGATTGCTTTTGCCTCACCATTCGGATACTTTACCGGATTGTTATCAAGTATTGACCGCCGCATTCCTTTTGTCTTTACGTTTATTATTTATATCGTAGCAATCATTATTGTTGGCCGTATTCATAATCCTGAATTTGCGAAAGAGCATAGGGAAGATGATAATTCTGTGGATAATTGAACAACTAATTAAAACTTAGCGAAAGCATATACTTTCATATGATAAGGTTCACCAGTGAAAGGACTGTTTCACAAAAATATCGATATGACTAGTCATAATGCACAGTCGGAACGAATACAATGTTTTATGTATTTTTTGTTCTAGTATTATATACCTAGTCCATGATATAATATCAATTAATTACGAAATAAGTTCGAACGGAGAGGTCATATGAAAAAAATACATACTTATTACTCAAAATTGTTTTTGTGGATTTTGATAACAGTAATAATATCTAGTGGATTAGTATCTGGAATTTCTATTTTGTCTAATGTGAACCGTATCCAGTCCATTACTGAGCAAAGTCTATTATCAAGTGCAGAGCAGAAAGTTAAAATCTACGAAGTGAATATTAGAAGCCTCCATGCCTTGTCAAAAAGTATTGGAGATGATGTGGAAATTAAGAACTATTTTATTAACCTCAGAAATGGTGTGGAGGATGAAGAGTTTTATCAGACTTTAAAAATAAATTTAGAAGAAGAAGTGAATTCCTATTCAGGTTTATTAGATAATACCTTTTTTGTATATGATGATATCTGTTATATTGATGGAGTAGGAGGTACCTCTGTTGGTTATAGTTTTTCATCCGAATGGTATAAGAAGGTAATGAAAGATAAGATACATTACTTGGGAGAACTTAAAAAATCACCAGTTACTGGTCTTTCGGTCATCGTATCAGGTTATCCCGTATTAGATGAGAATAATCAGGTGCTAGCTGTATTTGGATTAGCAATTAATTTAAATGGTTTCTCAAATTCAATCATATTTAATTCTGATAATTCGAAAGAAAATACCATGATTATTGATGAGTCTGGAACGATAATTGCTGCGAATGATACTGAATTAATCTATAACTATGATATAGATACTGAACTTCAAAAACTGAGCCATTATATAGAAGATGGTAACGAAGGAATTACCTATTACAAAAAGGATAATGTCAACTATATAGCAGCGGTGAAGAAATCGGAGTTAGGAGTCACAATCATACAATCACTACCTGTTAGTGTATACCGGAATCCGATAATTTATTCCATAATGGTATCTATTTTCGTATTATTGATGATATTAGGG
>JBASOB010000112.1:0-1626 GCA_049657865.1 Mobilitalea sp. | reverse complement strand
ATATAGGACAGCACTTCATACAATTCCCGATAACCTGTAGTGACCGATTCTCGTTCACCAAACCGGTTCTTATAATTAATGTCGATATCATAAGGCTTCAAGGTATATTCAATCAAACCATATTTATTGTTGCTATAGCCTTTTCGCTCTTCTTTATTTCCTAAGACCATATCTGACAAAAGTTCTAATTTATTTGGCATGAATAAGTACTCTGAATTTACAATATCCTGTAAAAATGGTTTGAAAGGCATATAAAAGCTGCATTCTGTCACAAGAATTTCCATTGCCTCCCGCATATCTTCATCCATTTCTGCAATTATCTTTGCATAATCAGTGGGAACGACTTCTAACTTATCTGCACTTCGGCTCTCCTCATACTGTTTTTCATATTCACGGTTTTCTGCTTCAATCTCTGATCCATATTCAGCCATTGTGACCATACGGTCTTCTTCAGCAAGTTCCTCTGGTGTCATTTCATAAGTTTCGGTCTCTGCTTTCTGTTCTGTTATCTGCCTATGACTTTCATAGCTTTCTGGTTCATCAGGAATCGCAAATGAGTCCACATCCTCAGTTACTTCCTGTTCATCAGTAACGTCAATTGCGCTGTAATCAGTATCAATAAAATCTTCCCTGTCACCATCCATAGCAATATCATCTAATGATTGTCGCTCTGGCTGGTACTCTCCGGTCATAATTAGAACACCAATTTCTTTTTCTACCGATTTCCAGGAAATATAGCCCTCTTTTTCACCTTCCTCATCTCTCCACTGGAAACGAATCCCCTGTGCATGGAAGGAATCATAGCCGTGTAATCCATAACCTTCAAGCGGCCAGCCTGCTCCTCCTTGACCATACTCCTGTTTAATACGTCTAGCTCTGGTACCCGCATCAATTTCAGTTTCATATATCTTGCATACACGGCTCATGCCATTTACAAAACCAGTACCTCGAAGCAGTGTTTGTAACACAAGTTCATTTGGTACAACTAACTCTTTCTTTGGCTCAATATAAGTATATTTTTGTCCAGCTACTGTGGTTTTTGTAATCTTTGTATGCACTTCTTTACTATTATTTACGGCAAATTCTGCATCAAAAAAGGAAGCCTGTTGGTAATTGGCTTCCTTTCTATTTCCAAATGAATCGATCTCATTTAGTTCTCTATCAAGTTCTTCATCTGTTTCTATTGAAACTTCATTACGATCTGTTGTAGCACTACTTCCTCTGCTTGCATCTTCGCCTGTTCTCTCAACTTCCACATCTCCATCGTAGAGTTCGGATTCTCTGGTTTGTGTTTCCTTAGGTAATCGTTCACCAACTGGTCTAACAGCTGATACGCTTCCTCGTTCACCTCGGTCATTTTCTCTGCTAGTTTCCCGAATCGGTAAAGAGTTTTGTATCTGCTCGGTTCGTTCTCCTTTAGATAATTCATCGCCAGTATTCCGTATTTCCCTAGATTCGTTAATTTCATTCCCTGCTCTTCCGGCATCTGAATGTCCGGATACAACAGTCCGTCCACTTCGTGGTACGTCATTGCTAATTCTGCCATATTCAATTCTCCTCTTGCTTTCAATCGTTTTTAGGTTTCTACTAAATTCTCTAAGAACGCTGCAGGAGACATCACATACC
>JBASOB010000111.1:0-1912 GCA_049657865.1 Mobilitalea sp. | reverse complement strand
GTAATAAGGACAACCCTACAAAAATACTATGTAATAAGGAAGATTCCTACTTGGGCAGAATCTTAATGATGTTCTTTATATAAATGATTCGATATAAGCTTCGATTTATATGTTCTGGATTTATATGTTTTGGATCTATATGTTTTTGATCTATATTCTCGAGATTATTGATAAGATTCTTTTATCAACAACTTATATGTTTTATATTTCTACGTTTTATTCTTTTTCATATTTCTTTTTTATGTTTGGTGTTTACGTTTGGTGTTTATATTTGGTGTTTATATTTGGTGTTTATATTTGGTATTTATATTTGGTATTTATGTTTGGTGTTTTTCATTTACATTTTATGGTTTTCTTTTGTTCTTATTCCATGTATAATGTATTCAGAAAGCACACATCCTATGCGAAACATAATTTACTTTCATGGAACAAAATATGTTAAATATGGGGGACCTATTTATATGAGAGAGAATTTTATTCCTTTTCTTATATCATTGATCATCACTGAAATAATATTTATGAACATTTCAATAAAGTGCGGTTGGCGCAAAAGATTTTGGACTACTGTAGCAAGAAAAATTAGCGTGCCCTTTCAGGTAAGCGTATGGATTGTTATGATTGTTGTGATCAGCATTGCAATTCAACTGTTAAGCAGGCTGATTGGATTGACTGACCTGATCAGTAAAATCATTATGGGCTTTTATGTTGGATTTACCATATCCCTGATGCCTGAGTATCACGAATCATAAGCATCTTTATAAACCACTTATAAAAATAACGCTATAGCCCTTTACTTTGGTGGCTATAGCGTTTTTACATACCAGTTTAACGTGATTACGCTTGAAACATTTCACCCATAATATCTACAATTTCCTCTATTAGTATTCTTGTTCCATCCTGCATTATCACAACATGTTCATATCCATTTATTTTCTTTACGATACCCCTCACCGAGATATAAGCCCCGCCTGTTTTCCTATCATCCGGTTTGAAAAATACAAGTTCTATTTCCTGTTGTTTGCTCAACTGTTCCTGTACAATTCTGAGTTTTTCATCCAATATAGATTTTTCAGCCTCATCCAGTTCTATCCTCTTATCCGTCAGTCTTGCTGTCTCTTTGATTACTCCATCAAAACCCGTCAGTGCTGCAAAGGGAGAAAATTGCGCAGCGCGGTCCAATATCGACATATGCTCCCGATTACTGGAAACATGATGCGGTAAGTTGATAATATCATCATATTTATGATTATCTTTATAGTCTTTACTGTCTTTATTATTTTTATTATTTTCCGTCATTCATATTTCCTTTCTCAGCTACAAAGGTATGTAATCATGTAACTAATCAGATCCCCGAAAATCACGTTGTGAATTCGAGTATTTCAGTGCCAAAGCGGATGGCTTTTATACATTTTGTGTACATAGGCATCGTGAGATGCCCTGTAACTGTGAAAGTACTGAACAGTTATGAAATTACTTTTATGCCTTATGTCCTCCGATTTGCTTATTTCTTTCCTTTGTCATGGCACCTTCCTCAAAGTTCGTGCCCTTTAGTATTGCGTTTTTTCCGTATTTTTTCTTAATATCAAGAATCGCAAGCTGCATCTTCTTTTCCCGTAGCAAAGCAGTATTCTCTTCTACTTTTTTCTTTTGCTGGGCTTCATAGTCTGTAAACAGATCAAGCTGTTCATAAGACTTCTCTTTCTCAACCACAGTTTCATTCAAGACATGATTTGCTGTAATGTTTATTCTTCTGACTAATAAGTTCTTATCCACAATTCTGGTATATAAATCCATAACAGCCTCAATAATCAACTTTGTCGAAGATGTATGACGATTAAGATTTGCTGTTCCGTGTGCATGCTTCGGAATCTGACGTCCATAATGATCGGTCGTTATTGGTCCGTGGTATTTC
>JBASOB010000110.1:0-3897 GCA_049657865.1 Mobilitalea sp. | reverse complement strand
AACTTGCTCAAAGCGGACTGACGATGCTTGTGGTAACCCATGAGATGGGGTTTGCAAAAGAGGTTGCTAACCGTGTTGTATTTATGGATAAAGGAGTAATTGCAGAAGAAGGAACTCCGGAGGAAATCTTTAATAATCCGAAATTAGATCGTACAAAGGAATTCTTAAAGCGTGTAATCAGAGAGCAGTAGAGAACAATGAACAAATAAAATAATTATATTGAATATAATTTAAAAGACGGTCCTAGAACCGTCTTTTTCTACGGTTTAAGAGGAAAGGCGTGATATTTTAATATCTTCATTGCAACATAGCCTATTGTTGAAACCGACAAACTGTGTTAGTGTTAAGAACACGAAAGATAACCAAATACTTATACATAAGGAGGAACACCATGATCGAGTATTGTAAAGGCCGCCCGGAAGAGTTTGAAGATATTACAGATTTCATCAATATGGTTTTTAGCATGAGTGGCAGTCCTCATGATTTTAAGATGTTGCTACCAAAGCTATATTCTACAAGTCGGAATACGGCAGATCTGCATTATCTTGCTAAGGAAAATGGTAGGATAAGAGCAGTGGTATGTGTTCAGCCTATTTTACTGCAGTATGAGGAACAAGTGATTTCCTGCGCAACCGTTGGAAGTGTATCAGTGCATCCGAATTATCGCAGTCAGGGATATATGAAAACATTAATGAATATGGCACTGGAAGATATGGAAAAAGAGCATATCACAATGAGCGTTTTATCAGGAAAGAGACATAGATATCAATTTTACAATTATGAACTTAGCGGACATTCCTTAGAATATCATTTTAATAAGGATAATTTTAAACATACCAAATCTCAATTTCCGTTTCTGCCACTCGCCATTTCAGAAGTAGGCAGTGCAGAGGTAGATCTTATTTCTGAATTGTATCAGATCTTTATACAGCAAAAGGTACATGCGATTCGAGAAGAAGAGATGTTTTATGATATTTGTACAAGCGATTATAGCAAACTATTTGTCGTAAGAGATAATTTGAAAGTGGTAGGATATTTCTCTGCACGAACAGATGCTGTTCGTGAAATTGTGATGATGGATGATCAAAATCTATATTCTGCACTTAATGCTTATTTTGCAATGATCAATAATGACAGCATTACCCTTAAGGTTGCACCTTACGAAGTTGATAAAATAGCTGTCTTTGCTTCATTGCATGAAAAATGTGATATCAGTACAGATGGAAATTATAGAATCTTCGATTATAAGAAAGCATTTCAATTCTTCTTGTCAGTTAAGAACGCATACTGTCCGCTGACAGAAGGAGAACTTGTCCTAGAAATTAATAATCGATGCAAATTTAAAATAGAAGTAGCGAATAATAAGGTAACAGTTGAGGACTCTGACAGCATTGCGGATTATTCCTATACTGAATTTGCGGCTTTAACGGGTCTGTTTTCACTAGCAAATCATTACAGCAGTGAAATGGAGAAACTTCCGAGGGGCGTTAACTGGTTCCCTTTGCCATTATCAATATCAGCTCTCGATAAATGCTGATCATATAGATCTGAAATTAAAAAGACAGGCAGGCACATTAGAAATAGTAAGCTGATTCTAATGTGCCTGCCTGTCTTTAAATTGTTGCGGATAGAAACAATGTAACTATTCATAACCTGCGAAAATCACGTATTGAATTCGAGCTTTTAGATTCAAAATTGAGAATTTTATACATTTTGAATTATTGAACAGCTGTAAAACAATTATATTAAACTTTTAGTAGAATCTCGCTCAATGATATTGCATGGAATATAAATCCGTTGCTTTGGAATCGTGTTATCCTCGATTCGAGCTTGTAGCTGTGCATAAGATTTCTTTGCTATATCTTTGGTGCTGATATCGATAGTGGTTAGTGCTGGGCTCGAGCTTGCTGCAAGATCGGTATTGTCAAAACTGATAATAGAGATATCTTTAGGAACTTTAATATTCTCCATATTAAGGCGCTGTATGATAAAGTATGCAGCTTTGTCACAGTGGCAGACAAAAGCAGTTGGTAGATTACCAGGTAAAGGGGTATCGAGATCATAGATACCGGTTACTGGGTTGTAGTTAATCAGATGCCAATCCGGATTGAAGGTCAGACCATGATTCACTAATGCTTTTTGATATCCGAAGAAACGATCCGAGATGCTGGTGGTTTGCTTGAGGGAACCGACAAAACCAATTTCCGTATGGCCTCTTTCTATTAAATAATTCGTAGCGGAAAAACCATTAAAGAAGTTATCTGCAATCACACAGTCATAATTAAAATTTGGTTTATAGAAATCAATCAATAAAATAGGGAGACTGAGATTACCGATGCATTTGATGTAATCATCCTTCATCTCACCTGCTATAAAAACGCCATCAAAATTGCCTTGGCTCAGTGTATTTGGTAAAGTACAATTTTCTTCCTCTATATTATTCACAACAAATAGAGTTAATAAGATTTCATCATTCAAACATGCATTATTAAGATGATAAAAAATAGTAGTATAAAAGCTCTCGTCCTTAAGAAAAAAGCGTTTCGGGGTGATGAATGCAAGTCGATTAGTTCTGCTTTGACTTATTTTAATAGGAGCCACGTATCCCATTTTATTGGCTGTGTTAACTATTCTTTCACGCAATTCTTCGCTCACATATTTCTGGTTATTAAGAGCCTTATATACTGTTACCTTAGAAACATCCAACTGATCCGCGATTGCCTGCATGGTTATTTTTTTGCTTTTCATATCTATACTCCTGTCCTATTGATATAGGTTGAAAATACTAAGCACCTTATTAAACTCAAATGCCGAAGCCCAAGGAAGATGGACGAACAGATATTATACTGAATTTATTATACTCATAATTTTATTATATATGTTGGATAACAAAAAAACAAGGATAAAAAATTGTTAGCTAACAAAAACAAAATTCAAAACGAAAATGATATCAATTATATACAAAAACTAAATAAAAAAGACTAAAAAAAATAAATAAATATAAATAATGCATAAAAAAAAGAAAAAACTTGACAATAATATAGCAAGTGTTAATATAATAATATACACAATGTTAGCTAACAAAAGATAACATATAGTGAACACATCAATAATGTTTAGGATACAATCTCGTTTTGTGAAAGGAGTCAGGTCTTGGAATTTTATGAAAATATTATACCTGTCAGCACGAAAGAATTATATACAGGCTTTAGTAGCATAGAGGAAATGAAAGATGCAATGATTCATACCTTTGTAGGTGTTGAAGAAAATGATGTATATAATCCATCCATACCATTTGAACTCGGTGGTATTACCTATATTGCAGGACGCGTGGAGCATCGTGACAGTGAAAAATCGAAAGTTATGTTTTTTAAAGAAAGTAAAGGAAGCTGGGAACTTTGCAAAAATGCAAAAACCTTTGATCTCCAAGATCCGTTTATTACATGGATTGACGACCAATTAATATTTGGTGGTGTAAGAACAATCATTGACGAAACAACTGACAGAATCACATCTTGGTGCACTGATTTTTATAAAGGAACAAACTTGACGGATCTTACTTATTTTACTTCAGGACCACTAAATATGAAAGACATCCGACTGATACAGCTGAAAGACAAGAGAATCGGTATCTTCACGAGACCGCAAGGGCTGGAATTGTTAGCAAAAAGTGGATACATCGCAGAGTTGGGATTTACGATTGTAAATAAATTAGAAGATATCACGCCGGAAAGCATAGAAAATGCTCCATTATTAAAGGGATATTTTCTTCCAGATGAATGGGGAGGATGTAATCAAGCTCATCTTCTTAAAGATGGCAGCATTGGAGTAATTGGACACATTGCATATGGAGAAGGAAATGAAGCAAGTAAGGTACTTCATTATTATGGCATGTCT
>JBASOB010000109.1:0-1889 GCA_049657865.1 Mobilitalea sp. | reverse complement strand
AGGCCTCCAATGAAGGCACCAGCTATATTAGCTTACCTGTTTGGCAAACTAAATTCCAGTTCTAAGTTTGGTAAAGTAAATTCCAGTTGATAAAGATAATGAGTGGAATTTACTTTGGCAACTTTCACCTTGGTATTTTTAGTGATATCCTGCCCATGTGCACTAGTGATTTCAATACCCTTGGGATTCTTCGGCGGTATTGGAGGAGCATCAAAGAGAGGTATATTGGTAAAAGGCAGCAACTACCTTGAAGCCTTAAACAATGTGGAAATAGTTATTTTTGATAAGACAGGGACTTTAACCAAAGGGGTATTCAAAGTTACAGAAACAAATCCTCAAAATGATTATACAGAGGAAGAACTAATAGAGTATGCAGCATATGCTGAAAGTTATTCAAATCACCCGATTGCACTTTCAATTATGAGTGCCTACAATACCGAAATAGATAAGAACAGAATTGAAAACTACCAAGAAATTGCGGGACATGGGATCAAGGTAGATGTCAACGGCAAAGAAGTCCTTGCTGGCAATACCAGATTAATGGTCAGTGAAAATATTAAATACAATGATGTTGATACTTTAGGAACTGTAGTACATGTTGCAATAAATAACAAATATGCGGGTAATATCGTTATTTCAGATGAAGTGAAAGAAGACTCAGCACATGCAATTAAAGAGCTTAAATCTCTCGGCATCAAAAAAACGGTAATGCTTACTGGAGATTTAAAGAAGGTAGGTGACAAAATTGGCAAGCAGCTTGGTTTGGATGAAGTTTATTCAGAATTGCTGCCTGCTGACAAGGTTGACAAACTCGAATTGCTGGATAGTAAAAAATCCCCTAAAGGAAAACTTGTATTTGTTGGCGATGGTATCAACGATGCGCCTGTACTCGCAAGAGCCGATATTGGAATGGCCATGGGTGGCTTGGGTTCCGATGCAGCGATTGAAGCTGCAGATATCGTAATCATGACCGATGAGCCATCCAAGATAGCCACCGCTATCAAGGTTGCAAAAAGAACAAGGAATATTGTAGTGCAAAATATTGTTCTTGCATTAGGTGTAAAATCCATATTCCTTGTATTAGGTGCAACTGGAGTGGCTTCATTATGGGAGGCTGTGTTTGCAGACATGGGAGTCGCTATAATTGCAATTTTAAATGCAATGCGAGTAATGAATACGAAAAACTTATAAATCTACTAGCACGATTCACCCCTTGGTTTGTATCTTCAAAGATTGAATCAAATCAAGGGAGGATCTGCAAAAACAAAAAATATAAGATTAAGAATCAATAAATTTCGAGTTATTTATGGATTAAGTATTTTGTGAAGGGAGAAATTGATATGTCAACTAATAATATTAAAGAACAAGTTCAGTCTTTCGGACTAAAAAAAGTAATTTCCTATTTAGATTCTGATCCGGACAAAAATATTCCTAAAATAATAGATTGGGCTGAAAAGTTCGATAAGGAAGGAACAATATCTCGTCAGCTTAGTGCTGTAAAATCTGCAATTGCAGATAAAGACGGAAACTGGTATCAGCTTGTTAAAAGTTTGTATACTGATATTGATGATAGTGTAAGAAAAACTTTATTTGAGAATTTTCTAGTTAATGCAACAGTAATAGGAGGACAACGACAAAAAAAGTCAAAAGAAGAAAATAACTGTAATATTCCATGGGCAATACTCATGGATCCAACCTCTGCATGCAATCTGCATTGCACCGGCTGCTGGGCAGCAGATTACGGCAATAAGCTTTCTATGAGTTATGAAACTTTGGATAGTATTATAGAACAGGGTAAAAAACTCGGTACCTACATGTATATCTACTCTGGCGGTGAACCATTAATGCGTAAACATGATATTATCAAGCTTTGCGAGAAACATAACGAC
>JBASOB010000108.1:0-1507 GCA_049657865.1 Mobilitalea sp. | reverse complement strand
AGTACTTTATTCATAATAACCTCCATTCTGCTACAAAGCAGCATCTCAATACCTGGAAGAACAAGGAACGAGCACCACTGTGCGAGTTTCGTAGATCTTCCCATGTGAAGATGCTTTACCTTCACATTAGTCCAATAGGATGCTGCAAAGCAGCATCTCAATACCCGGAAGAACAAGGAACGAGCACCACTGTGCGAGTTTCGTAGATCTTCCCATGTGAAGATGCTTTTCCTTCACATTAGTCACAAGTATCGTACAAAATTGTAATTATTTCGAGGATATCCTCCAGCGGAATACCTGCTTTTTTGCTGTCTCTGATAACGGAGGAAAAGCGGTTTTCGAACATAGCGGTCTGCTTCTCTCGGAGATAATCCGTGTTCTGTTCACATACATAGAACCCTTTTCCAGCGACCGATTGAATTAGGCTCTCTTTTTCCAGCTCTTCATAAGCACGTTTCGTGGTAATGACACTAATTTGCAAATCCTTCGCAAGATTACGAATAGAGGGAAGCATTTCGCCCGGCAGAAGTTTTTTCTTAATGATAGCATCCTTGATTTGATTCATTATCTGCTCGTAGATGGCTAGATTACTCATACTAGAGATACTAATCTGCATGGAAAGCACCTACTTTCTTTTTACGGGTATAGGAATATATTTCATGATTCGCATTGATGGTAATGAAGATATCAAAATATCTCATAAAATAAAATGAGATACAGATTGTGCTGATAAGGAGGGCTGGAATATAGTAGAACAGCCATCTGATGTCAAAGGATTGATCAAGAAAAGCCAATACGGTTCCAATAATGGATAAAACAAGTGCGATGCTAAGCAGATAAATCCCAGTAATAGGGGTTCTGGATTTTTCTTTCGTTATTTTCAGCTCGTTTGGAACAGGAAGCTTGTTCGTAATATAATACTGCTGTTTTACAACTTGAGGATTATAAAAACCGGACAGAAGTAGAATAGTAAGAAGCACATAAGCCATACACATAAATAGTATGATCAGCTTGATTACCTCGACATGATAAATTCTTCTAATTATGATAAGAAGAAACGCATACACTGCTTCCATTAGGAAAAACCGGGAAAAACACATCATTTTCAAGTAATTCTTGCGCTCTTTCTCCGTCAGTGGACATAAATAGAGTCCTTTTGCTAGACGAATGGGTGATAAAAACTGAAATACAAACATAATAAGACTTATCACGGTAAGTATCCGTGCATAACCTGAATTCGTCATATTAAGAATAAAGTTTATATAAATACTGAAATAGATTAGATAGAAAGAGGATGCGGGAGAGGCATTATTTAGATGAAAACTGTCATAAATCATTAGTCTCCACATGGAAAGGCACCTCCTTTTATTTTAAAAAACATAACTTCCTCTATCGTCGGAAGCATCATAGTCAGGTTGGAATTTGCAAGTATCTGGATGTATTTTGTGCACTCCGATGGATTAGACAGAAAGAACGGTATCATATTATTACCGAGTAACGCTTGTTC
>JBASOB010000107.1:0-5115 GCA_049657865.1 Mobilitalea sp. | reverse complement strand
TCGTATTGCTTACGAGGCAAATGATCCCGATGCCTACAAGATTATGGAAGATTTCATTAAATATATGTCAGTTGGCGTAAACAATATATTAAATGCCTATAATCCCGATATCGTAATTATCAACAGTTCCTTTACGATATATTTTCCTCATATTACAGAACGTATTGAAGCAGCGCTGACAAGTAAGATGAACAGTTATATCCGCATTGTTCCTTCCGTACTTCAGGATACTTCCATTCTTCTTGGCGGTATCTGTGTCGCAATCAAAGGATTCTTAGGAATTGACTTATTAAAATTGAATCATATTAATTTAAGGCCATAATATACGAGAATATATTGCAACCTAATCAAATAACTGCCTGGTTCCATATCGTTTACTCCTTCATAAGGAATGCGTAATTGATATGAAACCAGGCAGTTTCTTTATTAAATTATAAATATTGCTACTCCCTAATCACGATTTCTTTCCCAAGCGGAAGCGAGTAAATAATCATCTCTTTCACTTTCTTATGCAGCATTTGTTCCAATGCTTTCTTATAATACTCCAATTGAACCTGATAGCGTTTGATCAATATCTCTTCGTTGTCTATAATATCCGACTTATAATCAAGCAGTACCAGTTCGCCATCTTCTTCGAAAAAGGCATCAATAATTCCCTGGATTAAAATCAGTTCTTCACTATTGCTATTTCTGATTACTTCCTTAGCAGGAAGACCAATGACAAATTGTTTCTCTTTATATAATTTACCTGATTTTTGTGCTTCTTTCATTCTGCTTGCAATATTGCTGCTAGAGAATGTGAAGATATAGTCAAGTTTCAGTTTATCAACATCTGATTTTACGATTCGACCTGATACTACCAAATTACCTAATTCTTGTGATAGATCTTCTCTACTATGTACCTTAGTCAGATCCAGGAGTTCAAGCACCTTATGATACAGCGTTCCCCGATCGGTTCCCGTCATTACAGCATCATTTTCACGAAGGAAGGCTGGAATAGTGGCTGGGATTTCTTCATCTAATGGAATCTGTTTCATGATATCCGAATATGCCTTAATCCGTTTAGAAAATTGATCCTGCTCTTTTTTATTATCTGTTTTCTCAGGTTGCTTTAGTTCAACCATCTGTAGATCTGACTGTTCTCGTTCAGCTATCTTCACATCTTCGCGATGCAGTTCAATCATCTGCATATTCACCTGCTCTTGTCCACCCGTCTGCATATCCTCCGCATATAAATTCACGCTCATCTCTTCATCCATAAACTGTCCTAGTTTTTTCAGTTCAGACACTGTCATCTTACCCTTGATTCCAGCCTCTGTCTGATAAGGGTATACAAAGTTAATTCTTGATTTAACTTCCTCTTTCAATTCAATATCATAGGTTCTATCCATATCCATATGCAGCAATATTTCTTTGTCTATCTGCCTGTCCGTCTGTTTCTGCATCTCTTCCTTCAGAAGTTCAGATTTTGGTAGTACAACAATAGACATTTCATTATTCTCCCAGGCAATGATATTCTCTTCCATCTCAGGAATACTGCCCATTCGGTTTACCATTGCTGGAAGGACCCAGTCCAGATAACTTTTAGCTGATAGTAATTCAAAGAAGGAAAAGTCTTTCTTCTTGATATCCTCTTTTGTTTTTAAGTATCCGGTTAAGATCAGCTTTTCTTTCGCCCTTGTCATCGCAACATAAAGAACTCTTAATTCTTCCCCCAGATTTTCTATCTGTACCTTCTTCTGAATTACCTTCTTTATTAAGGTTGGTATCTTCGTACGGAGTTTACTATCTATATATTCCGGTCCGGCTCCTAGTTCACTATGCAGAACAATGCTTCTTTTTAAGTCCTGTGTATTGAACTGCTTACTCATTCCACCAACAAATACGACTGGAAATTCCAAGCCCTTGCTCTTATGAATACTCATAATACGAACCGTATTATCCTGTTCTCCAAAAGTTGCGGCTTCTCCAAAATCCACTTCATATTTATGTAGTTTTTCAATATAACGGATGAAATGAAACAGTCCGGTATAACTGCCTTTTTCGAATTGAACTGCTTTTGCAATCAGCATATCGATATTGGCTTTCCTGCGTTCGCCGCCCTGCATTGCAGTTGCATAATAATAATATCCTGTCTCATCGAGAACCAATTGGATTAGCTCATGAATTGGTTTATGATTTACCATCGAACGATAATGATCGAGTTGATTCATAAACTTTCTCAGTTTCCCCCGCAGTCCACCCTCTGCTCGTTCTGCTCCTTCTACTTCTTCTGCAAGAAAAGCAAGGATTGCCGAGTACATGCCCGAATTCCGATTAGCCGCTCTGATATATGCCAATTCCGTGGTTGTGAGTCCAACAATAGGGGAATAGAGAACTCCTGTCAGCGGAATATCCTGTCTTGGATTGTCTATAATACGAAGCATATTCAGCACGGTCATGATTTCAATTGTGGAGAAATATCCTGTACCAGTATCAGCATAAGCCAGGATGCCTTCCTGCATCAAGGTATTCACAAATACCTCGGACCAATTGGACATACTTCTCAGAAGAATCACGATATCACGATACGTGGCGAGGCGATGTTCTTTTGTTTTCCCGTCAAAAATCAACATACCGGTATCTGGATTCGTCAGTTCCTTTATCTTTCTTGCGATTGCTTTTGCTTCCATTTCTTTTTTCGTGTATATGGTTTCGTCCAAATCTTCGTCTGTATCATCGACGCTTGTGTTTTCAATGTTCTCTGATTGTGGATCAGCTTCCCAGGACCTGCTCTGATTCTGCATATCAGATGTCTGATTATTTTCTTCTTCTGTGACCAATAGCAGTTCTACGCTACCTGCCAGCCGTGAGGTAACGCTCTGATCCCAATCCTTATTGTCCATGATTTTAGCATCATTATTCTCGCCTTTTACAGCCATACCAAGCAGTGTTTCTTCAAACAGCTCCCCGTATTTCAAGGAGGCCGCATCATCATATACTATCCCGCCAATTGATTGCTGCATAATCTGTTCAAATATAACATTTACATAGTTAAGGACCTGTTTTCTGCTTCTAAAGTTTTTATCTAAGTCGATTCTCTGGTAAAGGTTGGTTTCTCCCTCTTTCGTTAACTCCTCCAAAGAATATGAAGCATATTTCTCCATGAAAATCTCCGGCATAGCCAATCGAAATTTATAGATACTCTGTTTTACGTCACCCACCATAAATCGATTGGGGTGGCCGGTATCTTCTCTTGATATGCTTCTAAGAATCGTTTCCTGAACCATGTTGCTGTCCTGGTATTCATCAATCAGTATTTCCTCAAACTCTTCACTTAGCTCAAGCGCAGCCATCGAGGGCACTTTTATTTCTGCACTCTTTTCCTCTATTAAAATTCTCAAAGCAAAATGCTCTAAGTCGTTGAAATCAATCAGATTTTTTTCTTCCTTCTTCTTGGCGAATTCCTCCATGAACTCGAGTGTCAGCTCGAATAATACCTGCATTACTCCATTTACAGCCTGAAGATCCAACAGCATTTCCTCCTGTGACTGAAAGAAAAATTGGTTTGCCAAATCTTTAATTCCCTTTTTAACCTCATCACGAAGTCCCTTGACTTTATCCTTCTTCCAGACTGCAACTCCTTCTTCTTTCTTGCTGGATAATCTATCATAAGTGATACCCGCAAAACGGTCCGCATACTCTGCATAAGAGGACGCTCCTCTCAGCGTTGTTAAGGTATTAAGATCAGAAAGAAGTGCAGCACTATATGCAGTTGGACCATCTGTCTCTTCACAGATCTCAATAGCCGCTGCATTCTTCTTAAGCAGATCTCCCAGCACTACTTTGACATAATCCAGCAATTCCTTCATCCAGGAGGCAGTATTCATTTGTTCCATCGTTGTGATATCGAACATTTTCTGCTTCTCAGCAATCCATTCCTTCGGCCAGGGGTTGCTCATCGAGAATGTATAGAGCTGTAAGATCAGCTCCTCGATAGGCTCGTCGGATTTGGAATAGGAGTAACTTTCAATAAAATCATGAAAATCTTCTCTTCCCTCTTCATACCAGCGCTCGAGTACATCAGAAATCACATCCGACTTCATAAGAGTGATTTCGGATTCTTCTGCAATCTTAAATCCAGGATCCAGATCAATTCGATGAAAATAGTTGCGTATCACATTAAGACAGAAGCTATGAATTGTAGTAATCTGAGAGCTCTGTAATAGAGAAAGCTGTTTTTGAAGATGTTGTATTTGAGCATTACTGGTAGACCCTTTAGAAGTAGGACTATAATTTTCTGCAGTATTTTCGCTTATCTTTTGTTCCTTATCCCCAACTTCCATTGCTTCCTTCAGCTTCTTCTCAAGTGCCACACCGATCTTGTCCCGCATCTGTGCTGCTGCCGCATTGGTAAATGTCACAACCAGCAAATGATCGATATCAATTGGGTGCTCCCCTTCTGAAATCATCGCAATAATACGCTCAACTAATACAGCCGTCTTTCCCGATCCTGCTGCTGCTGAAACTAACAAATTTTTATTTCGCGTATAGGCCGCTTTCGCCTGCTGCGGTGTAAATTCCATCGTGCTCACCCTACCTTCCACTGAATTTTGATACCATCTTGTATACTATGCAGAATTATATTCTGTTTATAATAATATTCTGCTTATACTTCTTCCGAGGTACTCCCCCAGATTTCTTCCTTAATCTCCTCTACCGACTTCTTCGCAAGATTTCGGTATTGGTTGCCGGGAACCCTGAGATCAAATCCACAGGCCGATTTGTATTCACAGTATTTGCAGGCCGTCATATCCCCTGATTTATAGGGATTCAGTGCCGTGTCTCCCTCAAGTATCTGTCTGCTGTCTTGTACCAGTTTCTGATTTACGAAGTTAACCATGGCCATGATCTGCTTTCCATCTGCTACGGAGGATCTCTTCGTAAGTCCGCCGTCTTTATTTGTCTCAACCGGTACGATACTGGATTTTACGGAAGCACGCAAGTTTCCATCGGTTCCTGCCAGATTCTCATCCATGAATCCAAGTACATTGGCGTCCTGATTTACTAATCCATTCATCTTCAGGCTCTTGAAGATTTCCTCCTCCGCCTGTTCCGATTTGGCTACTAAAGGGT
>JBASOB010000106.1:0-4285 GCA_049657865.1 Mobilitalea sp. | reverse complement strand
CTTCTCCTATATTTTCCGCCTGCTCGATCAGGTGAAATCTTTATATAAGCTGGATATTCCTGAACTTAGTAAATATACAGAGTCACTGAAGGAGGATTCCCAAAAATTCAAAAAATTCCGTCGCGGTGCAAATCTTCTAGCTCCAAGCAGTGCAACTGGTAATATCATTGAAATGATCTTCGATTATCTGCGAATGTTATTTCATATTGATCTGATCAAGTACAATTCTTCTCTGAAATTTTTTAAGGGTAATCGGAAAGTACTGATTCATATGTATGAAAATATCGGATTTCTCGATAGTATGATTGCAGCCGCTTCTTTCAAAGAGATGCTTGGTTTTTATTGTACTCCCAAATTATCAAAAGTTGAAAAACCTTTCCTATCCGTTACCGGAATGTATCACCCACTTTTATCAGAACCTGTAACAAATTCAATATCCGAAAACAGATCAGTATTACTGACAGGCTCCAATGCCTCTGGAAAATCGACTTTTATCAAGACTCTTGCCATAAATGCAATTCTAGCGCAGACAATTTACACCTCGACCAGCCACAGTTACGAAGCCAGTTATTTCATGATATATTCCTCCATGGCACTTCGCGATAATATTTTCAGTAATGAAAGCTATTATATCGTTGAAATCAAGTCGCTGAAGCGTATTTTAGATCGCGTGAATGATAAGATACCAACTCTTTGTTTTATAGATGAAGTACTCAGAGGAACTAACACTTTAGAGCGAATCGCTGCCTCCTCCCGTATTCTGTCTTCCTTGGCAAAACAAAACACACTAGTATTTGCAGCTACCCACGATATTGAGCTGACTCATATACTAGAAAATGATTATTCAAATTATCATTTTCAGGAGCGAATCGAGGAAAATCAAATCATTTTTGATTATAAATTATATGCTGGAAAAGCAATTTCAAAAAATGCCATTAAATTACTTGGAATGTTAGGATATCCACCAGCAATAACCACGGCGGCCGAAAGTGCAGCCGAAGAATTCCTAGCTCACGGAGAGTGGAGCCTCTGTGATTAATAAATCAAATATCAACAAAGGTCTTATTACGATATTATGGCGTAATAAGACCTTTGTTTGTATAAGACAGATTTCATTTTTCATCAAAAAACAATTGAAATATTTTCATATTTTTTCATTAAGAGGTTTGAGTTACTGTCATTTTTGTGTTATATTATATTAGATTATTTTATTAATCAAATTGAGTATAACAATTGTCATAATAATAGATAATAATAGTAAAACAACTCAGCGAAACAGATGTTTTCACGTCTCAGACGAAAGTGAAAAAGCGTGAATTCACCGTGCTGCTAAGAAGTGGAGGATAATATGGACGTTACAATATATACCGACGGCTCTGCCAGAGGAAATCCCGATGGTCCCGGAGGATATGGAGCCGTCGTCGTTTATGTAGATGCCAGTGGAACAGAACATGAGAGAGAATACAGTGCAGGCTTCAAAAAAACTACGAACAACCGTATGGAATTAATGGGTGCAATCATCGGTCTAGAAGCATTAACGAAGCCCTGCAACGTCTTAATATATTCGGACTCTCAGTATGTAGTCAAAGCCTTCAATGATCATTGGCTTGAAAATTGGATCAAAAAAGGATGGAAACGCGGTAAAAACGAACCCGTCAAAAACATCGACCTATGGAAGCGCCTCCTAAAAGCCATGGAACCTCACACCGTCACCTATTCTTGGGTAAAAGGCCACAACGGCCATCCCATGAACGAACGCTGCGACATCCTAGCCACCACCGCCGCCGACGGCACCGACCTGTCCGAAGACACAGTCTTAGAATAACAAGAGCTGTAAAATATTACAAAAGATAAAGTTGCAATCTCAAAAATTTGATGCAAACTTTTTAACATATTCCCCCCCACCTTTAGTTTTATTTTGTCTCCTTAACCTATATCCCATGTTCAAGGCGTCCTGCATCGCATATTTTTGCGTGCTCCGGCTGAGTGCCGCCCGTGAGGCGCAGCGCCCCGAACGCACGAAGGTATAGGCAGCAAAAAATGCAATGATGGACACCTTGAACATGTACATACCTAGAACATGAACACATCCTATTTAAAGAAAGGATTTCGATCCCATGGCTCAACTTACCCCCTTGATGCAGCAATACATGCAAATCAAGGAACAACATAAAGATTGTATCTTATTTTATCGCTTAGGCGATTTTTATGAAATGTTTTATGAAGATGCTGAACTTTGCTCAAAAGAATTAGAAATTGTACTGACCGGAAAGAGTGTCGGCCAGGAAGACCGTGCCCCTATGTGTGGAATTCCTTACCATGCCGTAGACGGATACTTAAGTAAATTAGTAAGCCGCGGTTACCGAGTTGCAATCTGTGAGCAGGTGGAAGATCCCAAATTTGCAAAAGGTATTGTGAAAAGAGAAGTAGTCCGCATCGTTACGCCAGGTACCAATTTGAATACCCAGGTCTTAGATGAGACCCGAAACAATTATCTGATGGCCGTAGTTCATACGACCAATGCTTACGGTATTTCCATCGTTGATGTTACCACCGGCGATTATTATGTTACCGAAGTAGATACCGAACGCAAATTAATGGATGAAATATATAAATGGGCACCTTCCGAAATCATATGCAACGATACATTTTTCGTATCCGGAATTGATATAGAAGCCTTGAAGAACTTTAACAACATGACTCTGTCCCCAATAGAACCTTGGTATTTTGATGATGAATTATGTGTACGGGCATTGAAAGAACATTTTAAAGTAGGTTCTATCAATGGATTAGGCTTAAAAGATTATACCATAGGAGTAATTGCGGCCGGCTGCGTCATGCAGTTCCTTCGTGAGACTCAAAAAATTTCTCTTACTCATATTACGAAGCTTACGCCCTATACTTATGAAAAATATATGCTCCTAGACAGTTCCACCGTCCGTAATCTTGAACTGACTGAGACAATAAGAGAAAAACAGAAGAGAGGCTCACTATTATGGGTCCTTGATAAAACAAAAACCGCAATGGGCGCCAGACTTCTGCGCAGCTACATGGAACAGCCGCTCATTGATTTTACTATGATCAATCAAAGACTGGAAGCCGTCAGTGAATTAAAGAATAACATGATAAGCAGGGAAGAGATCCGGGAATATTTGAATCCTATCTATGATCTTGAGCGTTTAATGAGTAAAATCTGTTATAAGAGTGCAAATCCACGTGATCTGATCGCCTTCCGCACCTCTCTATCCATGCTTTCTCCTATTAAATTCTTAATGCAGAGCTTTGAATCTGATTTATTAAAGGAAATCCATGAAGAACTGGATCCTTTAGAAGATATTTTTGATTTAATCAGTAATTCCATCTCTGACGAACCACCTCTTGCCGTTAAGGAAGGCGGAATGATCCGAGAAGGATATAACGAAGAAATCGACCGTTTAAGAAGAGCGAAAACAGAAGGTAAAGATTGGTTAATGGATTTAGAAGCAAAAGAACGGGAGGCTACTGGAATTAAGAATCTGAAGATCCGTTATAACAGAGTCTTTGGTTATTATCTGGAGGTAACCAATTCCTATCAGCATTTAGCTCCGGAGACCTGGATCAGAAAACAGACCTTAGCCAATGCAGAACGATATACCACGAAAGAATTAAAAGATTTAGAGGATATTATCTTAGGAGCAGAAGATAAGCTATTTTCCTTGGAATATAGTATTTTCTGTGACATCAGGGATCAAATCTCCCTTGAAGTAAAACGAATTCAGCAGACCGCAAAAGCAATCGCGAAAATAGATGTGTATGCCTCCCTCGCCTTAGTTGCTGAACAAAACAACTATTCAAAACCTGAGATGAATACCAGCGGTTCTATTAATATTAAAAATGGCAGACATCCAGTTGTTGAACGAATGATTTCTCATGATATGTTTGTTGCCAACGATACAAAGCTCGATAATAAAAACAATCGTGTATCCATCATCACCGGTCCTAACATGGCAGGTAAATCTACCTATATGAGACAGACCGCCTTGATCGTACTGATGGCTCAATTAGGCAGTTTTGTGCCTGCTGATTCTGCTTCCATCGGTATCGTGGATCGAATATTTACCCGTGTCGGGGCTTCCGATGACCTTGCAAGCGGTCAAAGTACTTTCATGGTAGAAATGACTGAAGTAGCTAATATTCTCAGGAATGCCACCAAGAACAGCCTCTTAATTCTTGATGAGATAGGTCGTGGAACAAGTACCTTTGATGGTCTTAGTATTGCCTGGGCTGTTGTTGAACACATCAGTAA
>JBASOB010000105.1:0-1573 GCA_049657865.1 Mobilitalea sp. | reverse complement strand
GCCATGTTCTTCCGGCATTTTAAAATGGTTTGACCTGATGGAATATGATGATGGATTTCTATTGGTGCTTCCGACGAAGAAGAATCCAGAGACGATAGAACCGTTTATCCCACAGGAAAAGCTTTATGCAACCTTAAAAGAATCCAACCAATGGGCTGAGATGATGGAAATACCTAATGTTGGGACCTTGAATGATATTATTG
This sequence comes from Mobilitalea sp., assembly GCA_049657865.1. Classification (GTDB taxonomy): domain Bacteria; phylum Bacillota; class Clostridia; order Lachnospirales; family Lachnospiraceae; genus Mobilitalea. Next base: position 1,370 of record JBASOB010000105.1, on the reverse strand, counting down.
CAAAGGGAAATATCGGAGAATTGATTTTAGTACAGGAGGCACTTCAGGAAGAAAAGATAAGTGAGATTGCCAAAGCAATCAAACAGACCGGAGACAAGAAATTCATCATGATTGCAGGACCCTCCTCTTCTGGAAAGACGACATTTTCCCATCGTCTGTGTATCCAGCTAAAAGTTCATGGATTAAAACCACATCCAATCGCAGTGGATAATTATTTTGTTGATCGGGACCGGACACCGAAGGACGCACAGGGGAATTTCAATTTTGAGATATTGGAAGCCATAGATGTGGAGCAATTTAATAAGGATATGTCGGATTTAATGAATGGAAAGCGGGTAGATATTCCGGTATATAACTTTATTACAGGAAAAAGAGAATATAAAGGTAATTTTCTGACGATGGGTCCAGAAGATATCTTAGTAATTGAAGGAATTCATGGATTAAATGATGCGTTGTCCTATTCGCTTCCAAGAGAAAGCAAATATAAAATATATATCAGCGCGCTTACGCAGCTGAATATTGATGAACATAATCGTATTCCTACCACGGACGGGCGTTTAATCCGCAGAATGGTTCGCGATGCAAGAACAAGAGGAGCTTCCGCTCAGACGACTATTTCCATGTGGCCTTCCGTTCGCAGGGGAGAAGAAGAAAATATCTTTCCGTTCCAGGAGGATGCAGATATTATGTTTAATTCAGCATTGATTTATGAGCTGGCTACATTGAAGCAATACGCAGAGCCGATTCTTTTTGGAATTGATCGAAATTGTACTGAGTATATAGAAGCAAAAAGATTATTGAAATTCTTGGATTATTTTATCGGAACGCCAAGTGAGGCAATTCCAAAGAACTCAATATTAAGGGAATTTGTAGGAGAAAGTTGTTTTAAAGTGTGAGTAGTACGATAAGCCGGGTTATGTCTTGAATGGTCATCTATCTTGACCACATGTTACCATGTGGCTCCAGTATCAGCTCACGCCGATACTACGCGACCTACCCTAAAGCACGGCGGGCAACCGTATCGCTTTATGTTCGGTCTTGCTTCGAGTGGGGTTTACATCTGCCCCTCCTGTTACCAGAAGGGCGGTGGTCTCTTAAGCCACCTTTCCATCCTTACCAGAGAACTTAGCTCACTAAACTAGCAATTAAGATCTCTTCTGAGTTTAGTCAGCTAAGTTCTCTGGCGGTATATCTCTGTTGCACTAGCCTTGGAGTCGCCTCCACCGGACATTATCCGGCACCCTGCCCTGTGAAGCCCGGACTTTCCTCACCTAAAAAGGTGCGACCATCTGCGCTACTCACAGGTTGTATTCTACCATGCTACTGAAGAAATGTAAATGAGAATCGTTTACCAAAATGGAATAAAGGGT
>JBASOB010000104.1:0-2317 GCA_049657865.1 Mobilitalea sp. | reverse complement strand
TCCTATGGTAGTGGACGTAATTAAAGATGTTGCAACAGCAATAATTACAGGAATGACGCAGGCAGCAATACAAAATCTTAAATAACATATGGAGATTAAAAGATGAGAGGACTATTAGCAAATTTTCCAACTGAGAAGATTAGATTAGTAAAAGCTTCAGGAGAAACAAAGGAAGTAAAAGCAAATGTTCAACCCAAGAAAATTTTTATTGATGATACAACAATTTTAATTGAAGAGGGAGATATTTTTGAACGTGATTTGCCTATGGGAGCAACAGAACAATATGAAGTAACTGATAGAGGCTTTTATAAAGGGTTACATGGAATACCAGATCATTATCAAGTATCTGTTCAAAAGCTAAGTTCTATTAAATACAAAACTGGTGACAATTATACATATAATATCAATAATAATGGTAAGGTTAATGTTAATTCTTTAGATAACTCGATAAATATAAATTTGTCTGAAAATGATGAAAAAATGTTTCTTGCTTTAGAAGAACTTGCATCGGGACTAAATAATAAAGTTGAAATAATTAATTCTATTAATTCTATGCGCGAAAGCGTTAGGACACCAAATTATGCAAGTAAGTATAATGATTTTATTCAAATAGTTGCAAATCATATGACTATATTCGCTCCATTCATTCCTATACTTACCAATTATTTAGTGAAGTAAATAGCTCGTTTTAAGAATCACATAGAAAGAATAAATGCCAAAAAATAAAAACAACAACGAATCTTCTTTAAATACCGGTACCTAATTGATGATGCCATTAAGAAGTATTCTCCTTATAAATATGATATCGAAAATTTATATGATAGTGGTATAGCATGTTTGTTTCGCACAATAGATTCATATAAAGAAAATATTAAAATATTAAGTAATATCGATTCTAAAAAATATGTGTTGTTTATTATCAAGCGTAAAATCAATAAGAGGATTATATAGAGGACTAGCTGAAAATGCTGGTCTTTTATTTTAATAAATATCTGAATAAATCAAAACTATTAATATTTAGCGTTGTTTTAGGCTCTTTTCTTCATAGGCATATTAGTTATCGGCTTATATCCTAGAATGCCTCACAGAGGCTTGTAGCGAATAAAACAAGGGTATTATGGAGTGAATATGCCCCTATCTAACCTCTGGTTTCCGGCAGTAAAAATTTGGTTTACTTCTTGCCGAATAAGATGTAAAATATTTCTATACAAATAAAAAAGAGGTGCAACAACTAATGAGAGATAATTTAAAGAAATTATATCTAATAGGATTATGCTTGTTTTTAATTTTGTTGGCTATGCCAAATAACAATATGATAAACCCCATTAAAATAGCATATGGATCAACAGTAAAGTTAACGAAAAAAGAAATTACGATTAATATAGGGGAAAAATATCAGTTGAAAATTACTGGAACTAAATCAAAAGTTAAATGGTCATCACCAAAAAAATCTATTGCAACTGTTTCGTCTACAGGGTTGGTAACTGGTAAAAAAGCAGGAAGTATATATGTGATTGCAGAGGTTGGCGATAAAGAATTAAGTTGCCGAGTGAATGTTGTAGTACCTACAATACAAGTATCAAGTATGGAGAAGGGAATCGGAGTAAAAACTCAATATAAGGTTGGAAATTTACCGAAAAAGTATAGTAATGATGATATACTATGGTCTTCGAGCAATGAAGATATTTTAACGATTGACAACACTGGCCTATCCACTACAGTAGGAATCGGAGAAGTAAAAATTACTGCTACATTTGGTGAATATAAAATATCATCTAAAGTCTTTGTAACAGCAACAAAAAAGAATTTTACCGATGCAGTGAATAATTTAAAAATTGAATATGCAGAATATGGTAGTTATATTGATTGTGTTATTAAAAACGATAGCATTATTAATCTATCTGCAATCTGCCAAATGGAGTTTTACGATAAATCTGATAATTTGGTATCAATATCTCAAAAAGATAGTATTCAGTTACTTAAAGGAGAAGAAACTGTTATTTTTGTTGAAAAACCTAATAAAGAGTATAGTTATTATATAATTAAATTTGATAATGAAAGTAATGGTAATGGAACAAATTTAAATGATACCGTTAGTGTAGAAGTGTCTCTTGAATATGATTATACACATGATTATTATAATATAATTGAAAATAAGTCAGTTTCGGAAACGGCAAAATTGTTTGACTTGATTGTAAATAACAAAAGTAAAAAAAGAATTATTTTTACTGCTTATGTATTATATTATAAAGAAGAAAAATTGGTTAGGGCTGTTTACTTTACTTCTTTTGAGAATTTAGATGTAGGAGTAACAACT
>JBASOB010000103.1:0-1831 GCA_049657865.1 Mobilitalea sp. | reverse complement strand
ACATCACCGAGCACCCACACTTCCTGGCATTTACCCATGAGAATGATATCCATAAAAATTGCCAGGTCGCGTTCTTTTTCATTGTTATCATCCATAAACTGTGGAAACATAAGATGCGGAGCCAGTGGAATGTTCCCTTTCTCTAGTGCAAACCGGCAGAAGTCCTGCGCTCGTTTAACATTTCCTTCGATGTCCCCACTAAAAGGAGAACAAATATATACAAGAGGCTTGAAGGCAGCTTTTGATGCTGCCTTTTCCTCACGAGATACATTCCTTAGTGCTTCATATGGAGTAGGATCATAGTATCCTTCATGATTGAATTTATTTATGCTCATAGTACCGTCCTCCACTCTTGACCTTTTTGCTGCATTCATCACAGAATACTGCTGTACCATAAAGGTCACTCTCACCATCACTTAAAATTTCAGCAATATCTACTGACACCTCAGAGCCACACATTGGGCAATGGCAAAATACATTCTCATCTGTTATTTCAATAGATATCTCCATGGAATCATTCACTCTTTCTTTCACATAAAACATTGTTGTAGCCCTCCTTAATTATTTTCTATTTTGGTTTTGTACCATTCCAAGTAACGCTTGCGTTGCTGATAATCTGGAACAGCTACCAACAAGCCAACATCTACTTTTTGTAAAGTGTCCAGCATCGTGATCTGCTCATCAGACAAATAAGGCCTGATACTTTTCCCTTTTTCAATGCCGTTTGCTAATCTAAACTGCTTTGCAGTCATTCCAACAACGATGCGATTTAACATATCGCATTCATTACTGAAGTGATATGGCTTAGGATTTTCATGTAGCAGCTTTATATTTGCCGTTAATAGTGGAAATTCTTGTCTTGCAGAAACAAGGGTTTTAATGAACTGCTCCATTTTATTAAAGCGTTTGATGTATAACTCTTTGAACTTCATTGCTTTCTGCCCTGTATATCCCATAACCAACATAGTGAATCCATCACGGGTCATGGCATAAGCCTTTTGCTTTCTGTTCCAACCATCCATGTATGAGGTCGGCTCAAAATTGAGCTGAGCAAATTCTGTGCTTAACCCAGATTTGGGGTCAGTGATTTTAGCAATGTCACGCAAAACATTTTTATGATCCTTCTCAAAGAACTCTGCCACAAACAAACTATCCACTCTTGCCGTATCATTGGTGTCGGCAAATACACCATATTGGTCCTTAGGTATTAATTCTCTCATCAGAATTACCTCCTTGATTTTTTTGAAGGTCTTGACCCTTCTACCTGGTAGCCTTGGGAAGTGGTCAAATCTGACGATTCTGATATTCTTCTTGTAATTTTTTTGTTGCTCTCTTTAATTTCTGCGTGATATTATTCTCATCAGCACCGATTGAATTGGCATATTCACGTATTGGAATGCCATCGATACGGACTGCAATAAACATATCCGCCCAATCTTCTTTTTTACCGAGTACCTCGCGTATCCATTGGCACACATCATTATATTCATTTTGACAATCACGGATAATTTCATCTCTCCTGAAAACTCTATCATCGGACACTTCTTTCATAAGAGGTTCAGAAGTATCAACTTCCTCTCCTTCTTCATTAGGCATTGCTTTTGAATAGCCTCTGTGTCTATCAAACTTACGCCAATTGTTGAATTCTTTATTGTTCAAAGCATCAAACATTTCTTGTACTGTTTCACATCGTTTTACCTCGCCTTTCTTTTCAGGCTTTGCCTCCGCAAGACGCTGCTCATAATCGATGTCCAGCATTACGCTGTAATCGCCATCCGGAATTTCAATTGTGGTATAGTTTTTGTGACCGTTCTTGATGTTGTCCTCATAC
>JBASOB010000102.1:0-7201 GCA_049657865.1 Mobilitalea sp. | reverse complement strand
TTGGTCCATCTTTTAGGTTCTGTATAAAGTTGCTTTTTATTGTTGTCCTTACCACTATATGCCTCTGGAATGGTAGTAACAATACTCTTCGTAAGAATTTCATATATTGTTCTTTTACTCCATGATTGATCATAAACTGTCGTATCATTACTTATCATTGTCGCATTTTGCAGTTGCTCTGGTGTACCAATTCTAACTGCCATCGTATTATTTATATTTGTGCTATTAGTATACCAAACGCCTCCTTGGTAAAGGGACCAATAGATAACAGTACCTGGCGTTGTACTCAAATCTTGATAAACCGCTGCTTGTTCCGATGCTTTTAATTCAACAAATTGTCTTCCTTCAGGAATAAAACCGACTCCCCATTCATTTACTTTCCAGTCACCACCAAATTCAAATTTTGTATCTTGAGCTGTTGTTTTCCACCCAAATAGTGCTTCGTCACCTCCTGTCGAGTTATAAACCGTCCACCATTGATTTGGTGTTTCTGATAAGACTGGATATTCAAAACCACCATCAACGAGTGCCTCTTGATATTCTGCGGCACTTACTGGTGTCACGCTCATAGGGATTATGCTTACAATCATTGCAATGGTTAATGCCAAATTTAAAATGCGTTTTCTCATGTTTATTTTTCCTCTTTTTCATTATTATTTAGTTTGACTCTTTATAACTATGTCATCTGCGCCGCACTGCTTTATCATAAAATTAGTATGTATGGCTATTTTCATACTCTTTCTATTATTACAGAAGTAAAAAACAAAATCCGTTTTAGGATTATTACCTCTTGGGGGGGTAAAAATGTTCTATCAGAATTTACTGATGACATTATATCATTACAAAACGAATTCAGCCAGCAAATTCTTTTGAAAATGCCTATTAATTCCATGTCATTCACATCATAGTAAAGTATTTCTGTTTTTAATAATTACTCGTCTTTCCTACTAAAAAAAATCCGGAACAATATGATCCGGATTTTTGGCTTTAATATTTATAATTCATGCATATAATCAATTCCTATTCACTTGTTCTCTAGGTTGGGACGCTCCCAACCTAGCCATCTTCAAAGACACTCCTGAAACCAACCCAAAGCGATAATCTCTTATATGGGTCGTAATCTCATTTTATGTAATAATGTTCTTAGAATTTCCGCTTGGGCTGTCAATTGCTGACTTGCTGCTGCGCTTTCTTCTGCTGTAGCTGAATTAGATCTTACAATATCAGAAATATTATTTATCTCATTTAATACATATTCTATCGCTTTTTGCTGCCTGTTCGTCTCTTCCAATATTTTATTAACAGCATCTGCCGCTATCTCAATACCCTCTTCGGTTTCCCTCAATGCTTCTGCCGTATCTTTAACTTCGATATCTCCCCTTTGAACTGCTTCGAGGGTTGCTCCAATCATTTTTTCGGTTTGCTTAGCTGCAATGGAACATTTTTCAGCAAGTTTTGCCACTTCATTTGCCACCACAGTGAAGCCTCTGCCGGCATCACCTGCTCGTGCAGCCTCAATTTGAGCATTTAAGGCTAGTAAATTGGTCTGGTCTGCAATGTCATTGATGGTCTGTAAAACTATCGATATTTGCTTGCTTTTATCCGTAATAACCGACATCGTGGAAATCATGCCATTCATTTTCATTTTACCAATTTCTGCACTGTTCTTAGCGCTTGTTGACAATTTATCGGCTGTCACGCACAGGGTTTCATTGGATTTAGCGTTATTAGAAATATTTAAAATTGCTTCGGAAATCTCTTGAATCGCAGTACTTTGGCTATTTGTTCCTTCTGCAAGATTCATCGCTCCCTCCGAAATCTGTTCAGCACCTGCATATACTTCATAGGAGGACTGCTCAATCTGTCGAAACACATCATTCAAGAAATTTAAAATCTTCTCAAGAGAATGTTGTATCGGTTTAAAATCCCCGATATACTCCTGCTCTAGTTCTATTGTCAAATCATTATCGACAATATGCTGTAGCTTATCAGAGATATCCAGTACGTAAATATTCAAGGATTCTACGGTATCAGCTAAGCTTTGTGCCAACATACCAATCTCGTTTTTGCCGCTCTGAGCTACTTCTACATGCAAATTTCCCTTAGATAATTCTTGAGAATTAAAAGTTAACGCACCTAGTGGTACACAAATATCTTGAATTGTTATATTAATTCTCTTAATTAATATAGCGATTATTACACCAATTACCAGTAATGCGAAAATTGAAATAACAATACTCAACACAAGAAAATTGCGGCTAGAAGTACTACCCTGATTACTCAGATGTACAAATAGTTTACTGATGGAGCTCTCCAAATCCTCTGCAATCTGACTGGCTTCATTACTGTATAGCTTTTTCGAATTATATTTCCCTTGGTCTATTTCATATTGAAGAATTTTATCTTTAATCGGTCCATATTGATCAAGTAGAGTGATCGCATTTTCATAAATATTTTTGCTATCCTTTTGTGTCATAATGGTATCCAATGCTTTTGCATCCTGTAATATCTCTTCCCACATAACACTGATACGATCCATACTATCCTGCTGATCTTCGGCTGTTGCATCGTATACTAAATAACGAAGCTGAGCATGTAACGAATTAAATTTAAGTTCGAGGCTTCCAACTTTTCCTTGTCCTGATCCATAGGTTTCGAATACTGATTTGTTCACAAAAGTAATGGTTAATGTAAAGGTAATCAATAGAACCAACATAACTGTTAAAACATTCAAAGCTTTAAAAAATGAATCCTTCAACTGCTTACTAACACTGCTTTGATTCAATTCCTTGCTTTTCCTTAAACTCGAAATGCTTCTCATTAGTTTACTTATTCTTTTATCCATATACGTTTATCCTCTTGTTCTTCTATGATATGGTATATGATATCCGCAATTGCACTTTCATCGTTACTAACTGTAATTACATCTGCGACTTCTTTAAGTGAAGGAATTGCATTTTGTGTTGCGATACCGACATCCGCTGCACTTAGCATTTCTACATCATTATTGTAATCTCCGACCGCATATATTTTATAATCACTACCCATATAATCTCTAACTTTTGATAAAGCACTTCCCTTTGTTACTCCGAAGGGTAAAAGCTCCAAATAGATTTCGGAAGAGAACACCCAATTGACCTCCTCTTCCAAATCAAAATCCTTCATTAAATCTTTTAATAGGACCAATTCTTCCGAGGTTCCGCTCAGTAGTATTTTAATCCACGGCTTATCAATAATATCCTCTAATTGACAAAATACACTAGGCTGATGAAGTGCGACTATCTCCTCACCTGCACATTCTTTCTGTGAAACAAAATAACACATATCCGGGCAATAAACTTGAAGCACTACGTCCATGAACTCCTTAAGACAGAGCTGCAGCAACCCAGTTAGTTTTGCTTTGGGCAACTCAAATAATGCTACAAATTGCTTCGTATCAAAATCATATATCCCACCACCGTTATATAAGATACACGGTGTATTTACATTAATATTCTCTAAAAATAATACAGAATTCAATTGACTTCTGCCTGTTGCTATTCCAAATAGACCGCCCTGCTTCATAAAGTATTTTACTGCTTCCTGATTTTCCTCGGATACTTTACCATTTGAATCCAGCAGCGTTCCATCCATATCACTATATAATATTATCTTTGAAAAATCCTTTATCAACACCTGTCCTCTTTCTGACCTTCTCACTCAAGTTCTTTTTTTTACGAATCCTGTCGGTGACATCGAGGTATATCGTTTGAATACCGTGCAAAAATGTTTGTAATCTCCAAAGCCTGTCATATCCGAGATTTCATAAACACGATATATCCCAGTTTTTAATAGCTTAACCGCCTGCTGAACCCGGTATACATTCAGCAAATCTAAAAACGAATGATTTGTCACTTCTTTGAATTTTCTGCTTAAATAGCTGGCACTGACTCCAAGTTCTTCTGAAATAGATTCGATGCCTATCTTTTCTGCATAGCGCTCTTGCATCATTTGAATTGTCTTTGCTACATAACCGCTTTCGGAGGTATCAAGCTGCATATAATAATTAAAATCGACTCGACCTGATGGATTTTTTCTGCTTTCCATCACAAATTCTGTCTCTTTGCTTAAATCTAATTGACTATGAAGTTCTTGCATTATTTCAACAATCTTTTCTTCATCGATTGGTTTTACCAAATATTCAAAGGCTTTTAATTCAATTGCTTGTTTTGCGTAATCAAATTCTGTATAGCTGGTTAATATAATACTTTTGAACTTTACAAACTCAGTTGCTTGGCGTACCATTTCAATTCCATTCATTTTCGGCATTTTAATATCTGTAATTACAACATCCGGCTTATGTTCAATTATCTTTTGTAGACCTTCCTCTCCATCGGAAGCCTCGGCTACCACAACACAATCCATGCTTAGCCAATCTATTGTAAATACTAAACCTTTGCGAATAATATCTTCATCTTCTACTATGATTATTTTAAGCATGCTTGTCACCTTTTCCTTCATCATATCTTACCGGCAATATTACTTTCAGAGTTGTTCTGTTACCTAGCTCACTTTCAATTTGAATACCATACTCTTCCCCATATTTAAGTTGTAATCTTCGATTGATGTTATACAAACCCGTATGGCTGCTCTTATTGGTACTGTTCCTCAAAACCTGCTGAACTTCCTCTAATACTTCCGGCCTGATGCCTGCTCCATTATCCGAACATATCATTATTAATTTGTCATCTTCTTTATATCCATTAATTTCAACCAACAAATGATCCTTCCCTTCAAATCCATATTTAATTGAGTTCTCAATCATTGGCTGAATTAAAAGTTTTGGAATGATGCATTGTTCGATTTCTGTTGAAATATCGATGGTATAATGAAAGCGCTGGTTAAAACGGTACTTTAATATACTCAAATAGTTTTCTGTATAAGAAATATCTTCTAATACCGTTACTTCCTCCTGCTTATTGCTGATGCTATAACGAAGTAATATCGATAAATTAAGAACCATTTTACTCGCTGAGTCAGGGTCCAGCTTACACATAAATCTGATATTCTCTAATGTATTAAATAAAAAATGAGGATTGAATTGAGATTCTAACTGCTTTGTCTGAGAAAAGGCCACCAATTTGCTCATTTCTTTATTTCGTTCAATTTGTTCTCTTAAGCTAACCAACATCTGATTAAACGATTCTGCGATAATCTTAAACTCATCATTGCCTTCAACGTCAATGCGAGTATTTAAATTACCTTCTTTTAGCTTTTCAAAAGCCTTAATTATCGTATAAAGGTCTTTTGTCTTCTTCGTAGCCATGCCTTTTGAACTTATCAAAACAGATAAAATCATCATAACAAATACAAACAGTAGTACGATTACAATATATTTGTACATCGTTATTTGATTATTCAGTGCTGTAATGGAATAGATCCTAATTTGATTATTCTGTATCCGATTAGAAGCAATAAAGAATTTTCCAATTTCATTCGTAATATTATTGTTCTTTTTTTCTATCTTTAAGTTAAAGCGCTCCAGATTATCTAAAAAAGTATAATTGTTTGTAACAAACACCCATCCATTTTCATCCGTGATAATCGTTTGTGAATCATGCTTTGCAATCTCTACTTGAAACTGTTCACTGTCAATTACAAATGTGGCATAGCCAATAATTACGCCTTCCTTTACCATCGCCTTGCCAATAACCAGTTGCATCGCCTCTGAACTTTCTTCATTTAAAAGTTTGAGCGCAATTTCTTCAGGGTTTTGATTCATAATACGAAAGATACCCCAATTTCCGGCATACCTTCCGTCTAAAAAACCAGGAATTGTTTTTGTTCCCATGATTACTGGAATCATATCTTTATTGAAAACATATAGATTGACTTTTTTATCAAGTTTATTTGATACCTCATAGATATTTTCAAAGATATCGACTCTAGTCTCAACATCAATCTCTCCTTCAAAGATCTCCTGCTGCTTTTCCAGCAAAAAAATTAAATCGATATAGGAATTAACCGTATTATCAATGTCAGCCGTAACTATATTATTTTCACTTTTTGTTGTCTTCTCAATGGAATAGCGCCATACCCCCCAATAGATAAATAAGCAAACCAGGGTTAACAATACAACAGGGATAATTGCATACAGCAGAAGCATTTTTCTAATATCATCTTTAAAAAAGCTATGCTTTTTATGTCTCATACAATTATCCCTCCAAGTGTTATTATCTTATCTATATACTTATCTCTTTTTTACCAGATAACTTAAAAAATAGCAATAGTGATATTACGGTCGTTAATGTAAGTATGCTGGCTAAAGCAGCAGCAGTACCATAACTTGCTCGAATAACTTCTGTATAGATTGCAACTGACATTGTCCTTGTATTACCGGTATATAAGATAACCGATGCACTTAATTCATTAATAATTGTGATCCAGCTTAAAATAGCTCCGGACACAACACCTGGCAGCATCATAATCGCTGTTACCTTGAAAAATGTCTTTAGTGGTGAATCGCCAAGACTAATAGCAGCCTCTTCCATACTGGGACTAATCTGATATAGTATCGCAGCACTAGAGCGTAAAGTATATGGTAATCTTCGAACGACAAAAGCTATGATAATAATAAATGTGGTTCCACTAAGCAGCATTGGTTTATTATTAAAGGCCAACAACAAAGTGATACCTAATACAGAACCTGGAATGATATAAGGGAACATCGTCATTGAGTCAATCATATTGGTTAACCAGCTTTTTCTTCTCGTTGTGATGTATGCAATAAACATTGCTAAGAGAACTATGATGATAATTGCTATCACACCAAACTTATAGGTATTTATAATTGACTTACCCAAATTAGCAAAGATTGATTTATAACTATCTAATGAGAAGCCCTCAATAAACATGGAACCTTTGGTTGCTTTAAAGGAGGTGTAAACAACGGTAAGCTGAGGTATAATCGATAGGAAAACGATAAAAGCGATTGCCACATGCAGCAATACATTCTTACCACCATGTAGTTGTTTCGATTGAATTGGACGAAGCGAACTCATTGTAAAGGATTTCTTATTCACAATATATTTTTGTCCCAGAAACATAAGTCCGGTGATAATAACCAGTATAACCGCAAGTGCTGCTGCAAAATTCGCTTTACCACCCATCTCACTGATAAATTCATTATAAATTAATACCGGCATAACGGTATAACCTTCGC
>JBASOB010000101.1:0-4796 GCA_049657865.1 Mobilitalea sp. | reverse complement strand
CAAGTACTTCTCCTACCAGCTCCGGATCCAGTGCGGAAGTAGGTTCATCAAATAGAAGAACGTCCGGTTCCATAGATAATGCTCTTGCAATTGCAACTCTCTGCTTTTGTCCACCGGATAACTGTCTGGGTTTGGCATTAATATACTGATCCATGCCAACCACCTCTAGATATTTCATGGCAACTTTCTCAGCTTCTTCTTTGGAGCGTTTGAGCACCTTAATCTGTCCAACCACACAATTGCTTAATACATCATGGTTATTAAATAAATTGAATTGTTGAAATACCATTCCTAACTTTGTACGATATGCATAAATATTGTGCCTTCTATCTAGAATATCTTCACCTTTATAGATTATTCTCCCACCGCTCGGCTTCTCAAGTAAATTAACGCAGCGGAGAAGTGTTGATTTACCAGATCCCGAAGCACCGATAATACATACCACTTCACCTTTATAGACTGTAAAATCAATATCCTTTAATACTTCATTTGTCCCAAAGGATTTGCTTAAATGCTGTATATCAATAATTGTTTCCATTTTATTTTCCTCCTTCGGCTAAAGTTTACGGGAATGCTGATTTCGTAGTAACAGAGTTTCTGGTTTCGTTACCTGCATCTGATTTCCTGGTATTACCGTAAAGTTTTCCGGTCCATCTAATTTACGTTCCAAGATACGAAGAAGTCTTGTAACTGTAAGCGTCATAATCAAATAAACAATACATACTACAAAATAAGATTCAAAGTATCTGAAATTATTACCGGCAATCGAGGTTGCTTGGAAGAATAACTCCGATACCGAGATTACGCTTAATACTGAGGTATCCTTAATATTAATAACAAATTCATTACCGATGGCAGGCAAAATATTACGCAGTACCTGTGGTAGTACGATATTAATCATTGTTTTCATATGATTCATACCAATCGCCTGTGCCGCTTCAAATTGTCCCTTATCAATGGAAATAATACCGCCTCTTACGATTTCAGCAGTATATGCACCTGTATTAATAGATACGATAAAAATTGCTGCCGCTGTCCGATCCATATCAATACCAAATGCCATTGCAGAACCATAATAAAATACTACTGCTTGTACAATCATTGGTGTCCCGCGGAAAAATTCTACGTACATCGTTAATAACATATTGATAAATTTAAGAAATCCCCTCTTAAATCTCCCATCCGGCACCGGAATCGTACGAATTGTACCAATCAGTAAACCAATGCCAAATCCTAATATAGTACCAATAATAGAAATAAAGAGCGTTATACCTGCGCCTCTTAGAAGCATTGGCCAAAATCCAGTGACAATTCTTGTTAACCAATAATATGACATATATACACCATACCTTTCTCATCTTTTCATCATAAATATGCAATAGATTATAATATACCATGATAATCTACATACTTTGTTAATCCATATTCTGTGTAAATCATTATTCTGTGCAAATCATTATTCTGTTAAATACTATTCTGCGTTAATCAATTCTGTGCTAATTATTATTCTACATTAATCAGTATTCTTTGTTATTCATTTCTGTGTTAATCAATATTCTGCATTAATCAGTATTCTGCATTAATCAATTCTGTTCTTATCAATATTCTGTTAATCAATATTCAGCGATAATTAACTATCATGCTTATAATAATGCCAAGCTTATTACCTTTCATAGCTTGGTATTAGCAAGAGCATGATAAAAGGCTGCCCAAAATGATGTTACAAATATTTTGGGCAGCCCCATGAGTTTATATCTTAGTTTGCTGCAGGTTGATTTAAAATGGCAGTATCCATTATACTAACCTGATCTTCTTCTGAAATACCAGCTAAAATTTCATTAATGGAAGCTGTTAATTCACTCTTCTTTTTAAGACCAACTGCAATTGCAGTATCTTCAGGCGAAGTTTCGAATTTGGTCGTAAATTCTACCATGGCAAAATTCTCATTTGCAGCAGAAGCGCTTACGCCCTCTGGGCGCTCAGATACATATCCATCGATTACTCCTGACTCAAGAGCAACTCTCATTGCCGGAAAGCTGTCCATAGCAGGTTGTTTGTCCACTCCATCAATTTGATCAATTACGGTATAATGGAATGTATTTAACTGTGCTGTAATTTTTGCTCCGGTAAAATCCTGGATTGAAGTTGCACTTTCGTATGCTCCCCCTTTTGCTACTACCATAACTAAATCAGATTTATAGTAGTTATCAGAAAAATCAATCGTTTGCTTACGCTCTGCAGTCGGTGACATACCAGCGATGATTGCATCAATTTTACCTGATTCAAGGGCAGGAACCAAACCGTCCCACTTCGTTTTAACAATAACCAGTTCTTTTCCTAATCCATCTGCAATTTTCTTTGCAATTTCTACATCATATCCACCAGCATATTCTGCGCTGCCTTCGATTTTTACTGCTCCATTGGAATCATCGATCTGCGTCCAGTTAAATGGTGCATATCCAGCTTCCATTCCTACTTTAAAAGTATTATCCTCTTCTTTTGCACCACAGCCTACTGTAAACATCGTTACTGCTACAGCAAGTACGATAAGTACTGAAATTCTCTTCTTCATAGCTAAATTCTCCTCTCGATTCTCATATGATTAATAGGCTAAAAATCACTCTTCTGCAGTTGCAGGTAAGAGCCTCCACTTTTTATTTTAAGGATAAAAAAGTAATAAAAAAACCTGAGGTCTGCTCAGGTTACGCGTTTTCGCCTTTGTCCTCATCTTTCCCTACCTGAGATAGCACAACTTAATAGGCCGGGGAGCTTATTAAGACAGTCCTGCAGTTCTTTACTGCAGACCCAGCAAAATAGTATTGAGATACTACAAACTTCGGCAACATTTCCTTCTCCATAGCATCATAGCCTCTCAAGCTCTTCTATAGACTGTTAAATATCGCGCCTCTACCTCACGTTTCATCGTGAGGCTATATGAAATTACGCTATAAGTTTACATCATGATTTTATATCTGTCAATTAAGAAAACCGATTTAATCAAAATAGATGCATACTGTATATTGTATGCATCTATTTTCAGATTAATCCTACTTCATATCAACTAAAACAAATAGTTCAGCCTGTTGGTATTTACCGTCAATTCCCTGGCTCATATTTAAATACTCTATAACTATCGTCATCTTAGCAAGTGCATTCTCCGTCTTAAACGTAACTTCTTCTGATGGAACCAAGTCTTTGGATGCACTTGAGTTCTTATACTTTGCATAGATATCATTCATATCAAACTGAATGATATCCTGTCCATCCACCTCCGATAATACAATGGATTGATCTTTCTCCGACGAGGTTTTAAGATAAAGTTGATATGTCTTTCCATCTATTTCAAAGTTATCTGTGCTAATATTACCTGCATTATCATAGGTATTCATTCTATTCATATAATCATATCCTTCAACTGAAATTGGAGAATTAAAATCACGTTGTAGGTAGAAGTTAGAATAACCGATATCATTCTCCGCATATTCAGTAAATCCAAAGGTTTCACCAAAATCATAACTGTTAATATAAGTAGTGAGCCAATCAACATTTTTCGTATAATTCAGACCGTCTAGATAACTTATTGCCGTAGTAATGATCACTTGGTCATCTTCTGACAAATCGGATTTCGGAATTATCACATTGTCCTGAAGCATATCATTTTTAAGAAGTACTTTCTCTAATCGATTGATCTGATTTGCTTTACTAACCGTAAATGCATCAATCGGGGGAAGAACAGATATCACTGATAATACGAGTAATATCGGAGCAATCAGTCCATTTTTGCGAACCGGAAGAATACAGAAAATAATTCCTGCTATCGTCGCAAAGAGGCCAAATAGAATCACATAATATCTGCCATAAGTAACACCGACCTCACCTATTTTAAGTACCGAAGATAATGTTTGGAATAAGACAATCGGTACTAACACCTTTGGGAATATCAACCGAAACTTTGTTGCGAGCGCATTCTTTAAGGTAGATGCCAGCAGATACACTATCATTACTGTTATTGAATAAGCTACCAGCATTGGCTCGAGAAGATTATCCGTCCAAAAATCACCGGTTATATTCATAATAATATAAATTAATAATATAATAGTAAATACTGCCGTTATTGGAATAACGACGTAAGATATTAATGTCTCCAAAAATTTAACCGGTTGGATTGCTTTCTTCAAATTTTCATTACGACGTATCTCACTTTCTGAGATACTATCTGTTTCTACCGTACTGATTGTTTCTACTCTTTTGTCTTTTTTAGCAACACTCGTTGCTTCTGTTACTCTATCTGCCACATTAGCTATATCTTTTATCTCATTTGTTGTTTTATCTGTTGTTTCATCTGCGCCTATATCTGTTATTTTATCTGTTCCTACTATACTATCTTTTTGCGCAAAACTATCTTTTAATATTGTTTCTACCTTAGATGTTTCATCAGCTTTGTGATTATCCTCTTTGTTAATACTCTTTTCACCTTCCAATTCCACTAATAGTTCACCTTTCTTGGGATAAAAAGGGATCAGCGATAAGAAGTAGATTGGTGTTAAAAGAGAAAATACTATATTTGCAGCATGTGGATAGGCACGTTCATCGATGTCAAAAATCAGTGTATCCGTTGCACCAATAATTAAAATAATACCAAGGTATAATACTCCGGTAAAAAACATCGCTACAAACACTGCTTTAAAAGTAGCCATAAAACTTTCATTAAAGTTAATCTTACTCTTAATACTTGGAATCCAGAGGAAGGCAATCAATATGATAAATGCAATTACCCAGTTCCTGATTGTAACTTC
>JBASOB010000100.1:0-2123 GCA_049657865.1 Mobilitalea sp. | reverse complement strand
AACAGTTGCTTCTACCAGAGATAAAGTTATTATGATTGAAGCTGGTGCCAATGAAATTTCTGAAGAAAAGATGATTGAAGCTATTTTTGCAGCTCATGATCTTAATAAGAAAGTAATTGAGTTTATCGATACGATTGTTGCTGAATGTGGTAAAGAGAAACATGAATATACCAAATGTGCTACTCCAGAAGATTTATACGAAGATATGGTTAATTTCATCACTTCTGAAGCAATGGAAGTAGCTGTATTTACAGATGAGAAGCAAGTTAGAGAAGGAAATATCAGAGAGATTACAGCTAAGCTTGTAGCTCGTTATGAAATTGATCATCCAGAATGGCTTCCACTTCTTGGAGAAGCAATCTACAAGTTCCAGAAGAAGACCGTTCGTAAGATGATCTTAAAAGATAAGAAACGTCCTGATGGCAGAGCACTTGACCAGATTAGAAAATTGGCTGCTGAAGTTGATATATTACCTAGAACTCATGGTTCCGGTATGTTCACACGTGGACAGACACAGGTACTTACGATTACTACCTTAGGTTCCTTAGCAGAAACCCAGAGATTAGATGGTATCGATGAGAATGAGACTGGCAAGAGATATATGCATCATTATAATTTCCCATCCTACTCCGTTGGCGAGACCAGACCTTCAAGAGGACCTGGACGTCGTGAAATCGGTCATGGTGCCTTAGCAGAAAGAGCTCTTATTCCGGTACTTCCTACAGAAGAAGAATTCCCTTATGCAATCCGTACTGTATCTGAAGTATTAGAATCAAACGGTTCTACTTCCCAGGGAAGTATTTGTGCATCTACCTTGTCCTTAATGGCTGCAGGTGTTCCAATTAAAGCTATGGTTGCTGGTATTTCCGTTGGTTTAGTAACTGGTGATACCGATGATGATTATATCATTTTAACAGATATTCAAGGTCTTGAAGATTTCTTTGGAGATATGGACTTTAAGGTTGCCGGTACTCATAAGGGTATTACTGCAATTCAGATGGATATCAAGATTCATGGTTTAACCAGACAGATTATTGAGCAAGCTATCTATAGAACTCAAGAAGCAAGATATTTCATCTTAGACAGTGCAATGGCTCCTGTTATTTCAGAGCCTAGAGCAGAGGTTGGACCTTACTCACCTAAGATCATTCAGATTAAAATTGATCCTTCTAAGATCGGTGAAGTTGTTGGTCAAAGAGGAAAGACAATTAATGCAATTATAGAGCAGACCGGCGTTAAGATGGATATCAATGATGACGGTGCTGTATCAATCTGCGGCATCGATAAAGTAAGCATGCAAAAAGCGGTTGATATGGTTACTATGATTGTTACTGAGTTTGAAGAAGGTAAGAAATATACCGGTAAAATTGTCAGCATCAAAGATTTCGGCGCATTCGTTGAATTCGCTCCTGGCAAAGAAGGTATGGTTCATATTTCTAAGATCTCGAAACAAAGAATTGACCATGTAGAAGATGTATTGTCTATGGGCGAAGTAGTTACTGTAGTTTGTCTTGGACCTGATAAGATGGGCAGAGTAAGCTTTAGTATTAAAGACGCTGAATAATTATAGTCTTAATAATAGTTAGAAAAAGGAGAGTGTATACCTCTCATAGGAATTCTTATGAGAGAGATACACTCTCCTTTTAGTTGAGAATTCTTGCATATAACGTCTCTAATATTAATTTGGATTATGTAAACGAAGCTCTCAATTTGTTTGATATGTATTAAGAAGTATGGTAAGATGAGGGATAGAATTCATATATAAAATACTAGTTGACGAAACAGATTTAATAACTCCTGGTCTGAGTTACAAAGGGTAAAGGAAAATTTGAATATGGTGTTAACTGTGTAGATAAATTAGCAGATTAAGAGTATGCTGCTACGGGATATTCCGGTAAAGCCGGTCTAATTAACCGACAACAAGGAATAAGAAAGGAAGCCGATATGACAAATATT
Organism: Mobilitalea sp.; assembly: GCA_049657865.1. Classification (GTDB taxonomy): domain Bacteria; phylum Bacillota; class Clostridia; order Lachnospirales; family Lachnospiraceae; genus Mobilitalea. Next base: position 167 of record JBASOB010000100.1, on the reverse strand, counting down.
ATGCAGTTATCTAACGGAATTACAGTCACTACGGAAGTGTTGCCATATTTACGAAGTACCTCCTTCGGTATTTGGGTGAAAGCAGGCTCAGCAAATGAAGATGATAAGAATAATGGTATTGCACATATGATTGAACACATGCTTTTTAAAGGAACTAAGAATAGAGA
>JBASOB010000099.1:0-2674 GCA_049657865.1 Mobilitalea sp. | reverse complement strand
CAGCTTAATGTCTTTCTTCTTTCTATTAATATTTGTCTCAACTTGGCTGGATCTTGGCCCTTTAATGTTTATCATGCCAATCATATGGTTCTACGCATTTTTTGATGCACATAATCTTCGTGCTATGCCGGATGATGAATTCTATGCCCAAGAAGATGATTATATCTCAATTCCAGGACTTACAAAAGAGAAATCCCAGCTACTGCAGGGCAAGTACCGTATCGTGTTAGCCGCAGCCTTGATTATTGTTGGTATCAGCGTGTTATGGAATAACATGTATTCTATCATAAACCAAATTATGCCGTCTTATTTTAGCAATGCCCTTTATTATATTGGTCGTTATGTACCTCAGATGGCAATCGGCTGTGCCATTATCGCTCTTGGTTTCTATCTTATCCGTGGCAAGAAAAAAGATCTTGATAATCTTGATCCAACACAGATAACAGAGAACAAAGGAGGTAATCTATAATGGCAAAAACACATAGAGTCGGAACCATTACTTTAGGAGGTATGTTGATTTCCTTCGGAATCCTCTTCCTGTTACGCTTATTTGTGCCAACGTTATCCTTTGAAATCATATTCCGATTATGGCCCATCATCTTCATCATTCTTGGAGTCGAAATATTGTTTGCAAACTTCAGGGAGAAACAGGAGAAGTTAGTCTATGATAAAACCGCACTTTGTCTCATCATCGTCCTCTCTTTCTTTGCGATGGGAATGGCAATTACCGAAGTCTGTATCAATTATGCCAATACACATATTGCGATTTATTAAAGATTTATAGGTAATACCAATTGATACCCAAACAACATGAAACATATCATACAGGGTATCATAATGACATTGATATTCAACAAGGTGTACAACAAAGACTTCTCAATCATTAATAATCAAAGAGGAACAGCACAAAATAATTACTATTTTGTGCTGTTCCTCTTTATTATCCCCCTAGATTTCGGTGCCGGCATATTAAGATATTACATTTTGAGTCCTTGATTAATCAGAATAAAATCCTTATTATATCAAAGAATTTTGATTAATTTCACTCTTTTTGGTGATTATTTAAAGTATGAAATTCCAGATTCAAACACATATTGGTCTTGATTGCCTTGTATGTTGATTGCTACGGATTCTCCGATCCGTTCGGAATGTGCCATCTTACCAAGGACTCTTCCGTCCGGACTGGTGATTCCTTCGATTGCATGATAGGAGCCGTTCGGATTGAAGTCTTCCTCCATGGTTGGATTACCAGCGAGATCTACGTACTGAGTGGCAATCTGTCCATTCTCAGATAATTTCTTGATCCATTCTTCACTTGCTACAAAACGTCCTTCTCCATGAGAAGCTGGAATAGAATATACTCCGCCAAGTTCTGCTTTCATAAGCCAAGGTGATTTATTGGTAACTACTTTCGTATAGACTGCCTTAGAAATATGACGTCCGATATGATTCGTTGCAAGAGTCGGAGAATCCTCTTTTTGAGGAGTAATCTCGCCATAAGGAACTAGGCCTAACTTGATCAGTGCCTGGAATCCGTTACAGATACCGAGTGCAAGACCATCTCTATCCTTCATCAGTTGATTGACTGCTTCTTTGATTTTCTCATTACGGAACGCTGTTGCAATGAATTTACCGGAACCGTCTGGTTCGTCACCTGCTGAGAATCCACCTGGGAACATCAGTATCTGTGCCTTCTTAATTCCCTCTGTAAATGCTTCTACCGATTCACGGATATTATTCTCCGTCAGGTTTCTGAATACTACCGTATCGACCTCGGCTCCGGCTTTTTCAAACGCCTTCCTCGCATCATACTCGCAGTTTGTTCCAAAGAATACAGGAATAAATACCCTCGGTTTCGCAACTTTATTCTTAGCTACATAAATTGTCTTGGCATCATAGATCTGGGTTTCCAGTTTTTTCTCTTCCATCTGAGAATGAGTGGGATATACTTTTTCAAGCGTGCCCATCCAGGTGGATAATGCTTCCTCTAAGGAGATCACTATATTACCATATACAAATTCCTGCTTCTCTGTCACGATACCGATTTCAGTAAATTCCTCTGTTTCAAATCCCTCCAAAACGAGCGTGGCAGCCGCTTCCTTTGTCATTTCTACGATTATGGAACCGTATGCAGGTAGGAATAAATCTTTTTCTGCAAGTTTGCTATCTATTGTAACGCCTAATTTGTTACCAAATGCCATTTTGCTCACAGCTTCTGCAATACCACCAAAGCCAATAGCAAAAGCAGTCTTAATCTTACCCTTTTTCCTCAATGCACTAATTTTCGTATATAGACTAAGCACCTGATTATAATCCGGTAAGTCAAAGGCATCTTTCTTGATATCAAATTTCACTAATACATTGCCTGCTTCTTTTAACTCTGTTGAAATAATGTCTCCCGTTTTCGCAATATCAACTGCAAAGGAAACGAGTGTCGGCGGAACATCAATATCATTGAAGCTTCCTGACATACTATCCTTGCCACCGATGGAGGGCAGACCAAGCTTGATCTGTGCATCATAGGCTCCAAGCAGAGAAACTAACGGTTCACCCCAGCGTTTCGGATCATTGCCCAGCTTTCTAAAGAACTCCTGGAAAGTGAAACGAATCTTGGTATGATCACCACCTGCAGCCACAATCTTAGCAACAGAAGAAATTACTGCATAGGTAGACC
>JBASOB010000098.1:0-2836 GCA_049657865.1 Mobilitalea sp. | reverse complement strand
TAACAATAAAGTTCTTAACTAAAACAGGTATATCCTCTTTTCTTTCACGAAGAGGTGGAATAAATATTGGCAATATGCTTAATCTGTAAAATAAATCTTCTCTAAACTTGCCATCTTCCACTGATTTTATCAAATCAGCATTTGTTGCTGCTATAACTCTTACATCAACAGCAATTGTTTTATTGCTGCCTACTCTCATTATTTCTTTTTCCTGAAGAACTCGCAGAAGTTTTGCTTGAGTATTCATGCTGATTTCTGATATTTCGTCTAAAAATATAGTACCTTTATCTGCTTCCTCAAAAAGTCCTTTTCTTCCGCCTTTTACAGCTCCTGTAAATGAACCTTCTTCATAGCCAAACAGTTCACTTTCCAATAGCGAATCTGAAAGTGCTGCGCAATTTACTCTTATGAATTTATTGTAATTCCTGTTGCTTTGAGCATGTATGGAATTTGCGAATAATTCTTTTCCAGTGCCGCTTTCTCCCCTTAACAATACAGTTGCAGGAACTTTTGCAGCTTTTTCTATCATGGTTTTCACTTCTCTGATTACTGCTGAATCTCCAATAATATCTTCTGGTTTGTATTTATATGTGAGTTCTCTTAATTTTTTTTCAACTTCTTCAAGTTTATCTGTTAAATCTTTTATTCCGGACGTATCATGAAGCACTGCCACGCTACCTTTCATAACACCATTAACTATAATCGGAGCTGCTTGTGCTACAACAGTTTTTCCGCTTGGTCTTATTTTAAGCTTTGTATTTTGAACTGGTTTCTTTGTTGTCAGAACTTTCATATGAAGGCTTTCACCTTCTTCAATGTCATATAATGCGTTTTTTCCAATAACATCGTCATGCTCAAGCCCTGTTATTTTCGTATATGCAGGATTAACCAGAATGTGCACTCCTTTTTCATTTACAACACTTATTGCATCTTGTGTTGCAAGGAAAACAGCCTGCAGCATTCCTTGATAATCCATATTATTAATTTCAAAATTTAAATTTTCCATTTCAGCCTCTTTATAGAAGAATTTTAAGGTATCTTATGCTTGCTTATTGATTTTCTGTTTCAGTACTTAATGCTGATTCAATTACTTCGACATTAACTGAATCTTTACTAAGAGTAATACTGTTGAATGATTCTTCTGTTACACATTCAATTGAAATGGTATTTTGTCCTGCTGTCGCTTCTGCTAAGTTTGCATTAAGAATTAAATCACTTTTCTTCAATGCATTTACAATACTTGATGTTCCTAAAACAGTAACTGTGATTTCTCCTTCACTGTCTGTGAGATTTACCTGGCTTCCTTCTTTAACATTAATGAATTGAATATCAGTTAATGTAAAGACAAATTCCTTTTCAATAACTTTTTCAACAACAGCATTTACCACCGGAGTTATTGTTAAATCCAAAATTGTCAATCCTTCTGTATTTAATATTTCTTTAGATGAAAGTATGTTGTTAAATGCTCCGGTAATATCTAATTCTGCTAGATTTAATTCCTTTACAGTATCTAAAATATCCTGTCTTGCTGCAATTCTTACCTTTCCCGGCTTTACAGTAACATTAACAAGCTGGTAGCCTTCCTCAGGTGTGCCTGTAACTGATGGTATTAAGTTAACATATTTTGTAGGATAAACCGGTACTGTAACTTCAACATTTCCAGTTGGTACAGACACAAATATTTCAGTGTCATTGGTGTCGTAAATTCTAACAGGAACTGTCTTAGTAAGACTTTCTTGAACTGCATTTATATTAACAGTTGCAACAGCAAGATTAGCTGAATTAACAACGCTTCTTGGACCAGTTATTTTAACAGATGAAGGATTTGACAAAGGCAAAGATTTATAGTAATTTTCTGCCTGATTTCCTTCAAATTGAACTGTAACATCCATAACTTTGGATATTATACCTTCTATATTGCATGCAATTTGAGAAGGGTATGTATTGACAATTTCTACACCATTTGGACCAGTAATTTCAACTTTCGCATTAGTGATTCCTTCCCCATACCCTAAAACATCAATATACGCAGAAAAATCACTCTTACTAATTTTATCTAATTGCTCGCCGTAGCCTTTTACTTTTACATTTACTGTTATATTATCTTTGTCAGTATTCATCATAGCAAAATTTGAATTTTCCAAAGCATCTAAGTTTCTTATGGTTACAGGTATATTAGTATAATTATCATCTAACAGTGGATTTGTTTCAACCATTATTACCATCCACAGAACTACTGACACAACAAGACAAGTAATTTGAATAATTAATTTATCGTTTTTTATCTTCATTACGGTTTCTCCATTTATCAAATAAATTTACTTTATCATTATCCATATAAATACCAGCAAGCAAATTCTGCAGTTCTTCTATCTGAATATTTCTGTAAAGTCTTCCTTCAACTGCATATGAAATATAGCCTGTTTCTTCTGAAACAATCAATGCAATGGCATCAGACTTTTCAGTCATCCCAATAGCTGCTCTGTGTCTAGTGCCTATGTCTTTGCTCAAAAGGTTATTTTCGGTTAATGGTAAAAAACATCCGGCTGCCCTTATGGTGTAATCCTTAATTATAACAGCGCCGTCGTGAAGTGGTGTGTTAGGAATAAATATATTAATTAACAATCCGCTTGAAATATTTGCATTCAATTTTGTTCCGCTGTCTGTAATATCAGTTAATCCAATTTTTTGTTCAAACACCATTAGTGCTCCGATCTTCTGTCTTGCTAATGATGATGTGGCAGATACTATTTCCTTAATAACTTGTTCAGATGTTTGAGTGTTTTTTTCATAGCTTGACAAAGAGAAAGACGTTCTTCCAATATATTCAAGCGCT